>JAYUXG010000583.1:0-7270 GCA_043753125.1 Saprospirales bacterium
GCGTAATCGAAATTTATTTATTTTTTTGGCGAAAATATCAAAATTTTAAAAGGTCTTCCTATTATTGTGCCAAATTGAAACAATAAAAACTCGCTTCCATGACAAAAATATTTATTGCACTGATAGTGAGCCTCTTAGCGTCCACTGCTTTGCTAAGCCAAACCCAACCACGCGTACTGGTCTTCAGCAAAACCGCCGGCTACCGCCACGCTTCCATCGAAGCGGGCCAGGCCGCCCTCCAAAAAATGGGCACTGAAAAAGGCTTTACGGTAGATACTACCGAAAACGCCGCGACTTTCACTGAAGACAATCTGAAGCGCTACCGCTGCGTAATCTGGTTATCCACTACCGGCAACGTACTCCATTCCGAACAGCAAAACGCCTTTGAACGCTATATCCAGGCCGGTGGCGGCTACCTGGGCATCCACGCCGCTTCGGATACGGAGTATGACTGGCCGTGGTATGGTCAACTCATGGGTGGCTGGTTTGACAATCACCCGTCGCAGCCCAGCAATGTGCAACAAGGTGATTTCCACATCACGGACACCAAAAATCCGCTCACCAGCTTCTTGCCCGAACCCTGGGTACGCAAAGACGAGTTTTATGCCTATAAAAAAGTAAATCCCGCCGTAAAAGTGCTGATTACCTTGGATGAAAAATCGTACAGCGGCGGCACGATGGGCGATAACCACCCCATGGCCTGGTACCATGAATACGACGGCGGGCGGGCGTTTTATACCAATATGGGCCATACGCCGGAGACTTTTGCCGAGCCGTTGGTGCTACAACATCTGTGGGCGGGCATACAGTGGGCGATGGGTGGCACCGCCCCCAAACCCCTCGATTACAGCAAAGCACGGATGCCAAAGTACCCAGAAGAAAACCGTTTTTCTAAAGTGGTTTTGGAGGACAAACTGGACGAACCTATGGAACTGGCTCTGTTGCCCAACAAAAAAATCCTCTACATCCAGCGCAAGGGCGAGGTAAAACTCTTTGATCCGGCCGTTGGCAAAAGCCGCATCATTGCCAATATTCCGGTCAGTACCAAGTATTTACCCGATTCCACCGGCAAGCGCGACGAGGCGGAGGACGGCATCCTTGGCCTGACTATTGACCCGAATTTTGCCAAAAATCACTGGGTATATATCTTCTATTCCCCGGCGGGCGACGAGGCCAAGAACATCCTCACCCGCTACGAAATGAAGGGCGACGAGCTGTTGATGGATTCCAAAAAAGTATTGCTCGAAGTTCCCGTGCAGCGCACCAACTGTTGCCACACGGCGGGCTCTATGGCTTGGGATGCGGCGGGCAATCTGTTCCTATCCACCGGCGACAACAGCAGCCCCCGCGCCGATCCTTATGCACCCATCGACGAGCGACCAGGCCGCACGCCTTTTGACGCGCAAAGATCGTCAGGCAATACCAACGACCTGCGCGGCAAAATCATCCGCATCCACCCGGAAGCCAACGGGACTTACACCATTCCGGAGGGTAACCTTTTCCCGAAAGGAACCGCCAAAACCCGCCCGGAAATCTACACGATGGGCCACCGCAACCCTTTCCGCATCTCTTACGATAAGAAAACCAACTACCTATACTGGGGCGAAGTCGGCCCGGATGCCAACAAACCCGACGAAAAGCGCGGCCCTGAAGCCTACGACGAGGTGGGGCAAGCCCGCAAACCGGGCAATTTTGGCTGGCCTTACTTTGTCGCCGATAACAAAGCCTACTATGATTATGACTACGCCACCAAACAGACCGGGCCGCTGTATTCCGCCGCCAAACCACTCAACCAATCACCCAGCAATACTGGGCTGACCGAACTGCCGCCCGCCATGTCGTCCCTCATCTGGTACTCTTATGCCGAATCGAAAGAATTTCCGCTGGTCGGTACCGGCGGGCGTAACGCCATGGCCGGGCCGGTTTTTTACCGCGCCGATTTCCAAAATGCGGCGCGGCCCTGGCCAGCGTATTTTGATAAGAAACTCATCATCTACGAGTGGATGCGCGGCTGGATGATGGCAGTGACCATGAACGAGGCGGGCGATTACGTCGGCATGGAACCCATCATGCCTTCCTACAAGTTCTCCAACCCGATGGACATGGAATTTGCCCCCGATGGCGACCTGTATATGCTCGAATACGGCACGGGCTGGTTCCAGGGCAACGACGATGCGCGCCTGGTGCGCCTCGAATACAACGGCGGCAACCGCAAGCCCGCCGTCCAAATAACCGCTGATAAAACCGCTGGTAGTGTGCCCCTGACAGTCCAGTTATCCGCCGTCGGCACTCAGGATTATGACGGCGACAAACTGACTTATCAGTGGATTATTGCCCCGAAAAAAGGCGGCGCAAAGCAAACCTTTACCACCGAAAAACCAACTGTAACTTTAAAGAAAGCAGGCGTTTATACCGCTACCCTGACCGTTTCCGACGGCAAAGGAGGCACCACCGTGGAAACGCTGGAACTCGTGGCGGGCAATGAGCCACCCGTGCTGGACTTTGATCTCGCGGGCAGCAACCAAACCTTCTTTTTTCCAGACCAAAAACTACACTACGAGGTGCGCGTGACCGACAAAGAAGACGGTTCGCTCGCCAATGGACAGATTGATCCCGGACAAGTGGCTTTGAACATCGACTACCTGCCAGAAGGCTACGATAAAGTGACCATTGCCCAAGGCCACCGTTTTTCCGACGGCAACGCCCGCTTCGCCACCGCCCAAAAGATCATGGACAAAACCGACTGCAAAGCCTGCCACAAGACCGCTGAAAAATCCGTTGGCCCCAGTTACCGGGACGTGGCGCGGAAGTACAAAGATCAGGCGAGCGCGGTGGAGTTGCTTTCCGGACGTGTTATCAACGGCAGTAGCGGCGTGTGGGGACAAGTGGCGATGGCCGCCCACCCCAGCCTGTCCAAGGCGGATGCCGCCGAACTGATCAAATTCGTGCTGAGCCACGACGATGAAAAGGCATTCCCGGCACCATTGCCCACCAAAGGCGATTACCCCATTACCTTGCCGCTGGGCGATAAAGGCGTGGGGGCGTACATTTTGCGGGCGGCTTACCAAGATCAGGGCGTGGCCGATTTGCCACAGTTGACTTCCGAAAAAACCTACGTGTTGCGCAGCCCGACGTTTGATCCGCATAGTTTTGAACTGTCCAAAGGGGTGCAAAAAATGAGTTTTGACGGTCGGAAATTCGCCATTCCCGCCGGAAACGGGGCGTATATCGGGTTCAAAGAGATTGATTTAACGGGCATCAAACAGGTACAAATCATGGCTTCGGCGCCAAAACAGTACAATTTTTCGGGTGGTAGAGTGGAAATGCGTCTTGACAAGCCGGATGGGCCTTTGGCAGCAGGCCCGGTCCAAGTGTTGCCGGGAGAAATCAGCACCATGGCCCCTCCGCTTAATTTGGTGCTTTCGCCCAGCATTCGAGGCGTACACGATGTTTTTTTTGTCAGCAAAAACGACACCATACCGGGCAGCCAATCGGCCATGACCATCCTGGGCTTGGTGTTTCAGGATGAAACAATGGCCACGAAAGCAGCGGAACCGCCCCCGCCAGTCAGGGAACCCACAGATTATGTGGGCAAATACAAATTCAGTGGCCTGCCCTTTGAGTTCATCGAAATCGTGGTAGAGAATGGTCAAGTGATAGGTATCACACCCGATCAGCGCGGCGCGTTGACCAAGCTGGCGATCCCTGATACTTTCGACGCTGCTGGACAGGCGGTGTTACAGTTCGTGCGCAAGGGCGGCAAGGTAGTGGGTATGAAGTTGCTGCCGACGGATGGAGGAAGTTTTGACGGGGTGAGGGAATAGTTGATCTGTGGTGGTGTACGCTACGTTTTTGTCATCCTATCAGGGGCCGTCCGCGCGCTACGGGACACGCTACGAGGTGGACGGACCCCGGCAGGATGACAAAACGTAGGGTGCCCCAAGGGGTGTTCTGCGATACTGCTGGCCCTACTCGCCAACCCGTCGCCGCAGCCGTATTCAAAAGTTAGTCGTCTGGTCGGCTGCTTGCCTTGAAGGTCCGCGAAAAATAGAATTATGACTCGAAGTCGGCTTTGGCGGTGACCTCGGCAATGGTCAACGACGTTTCCCGCAGCATCTGGCCTTTCGCTGGCCACGTACACCATCTGGAACTCCTGCAAACGCCGGCCTTTCTCCCATTGGAACACGTGGGTAGAGGGATGTTCCGGGTCAGGGTAGCTGCGTTGGGGTGAATGCACATGATGCCCGACGGTATGCACGTTCACGCCCCATCTCTTTGCAACAGGGTTTCAAAAAAACAACTTCCATGCGTCTTCTCCTCCTATTATTGTGCGCTTTGCTGACCACATTAGCATCAGCCCAAACGCCCCTCCATACCAATTTCCAAAACCCGCCCAACGCCGCCAAACCCCGCGTCTGGTGGCACTGGATGAACGGCAACATCAGCAAAGCGGGCATCCAAAAAGACCTGGAGTGGATGAGCCGCGTCGGTATCGGCGGTTTCCAGAACTTCGACGCCAACCTGTTCACGCCGCTCGTGGTGCCCAAAAAAGTCGAGTTCATGCAGTCCGACTGGAAAGACGCTTTCCGCTTCGCCACGGAATTGGCCGATAAAATGGGCCTGGAAATGGCCATCGCCGGTTCGCCCGGCTGGTCGGTCAGCGGCGGCCCCTGGGTGCCGGCCGCCGACGGCATGAAAAAATACGTCTGGACCGAAACCCGCGTCACGGGTGGGCAGGTTTTCAGCTCAAAGCTGCCAACGCCCGCCGCCACCACAGGCAATTTCCAAAACGTGGAATTGCCCCAAACCACCACGCTCGACGAGGCGACCAGCGTTTTGCCCAGCTACTACGCCGATGCGGCCGTCATCGCCTACCGTTTGTTGCCGACGGATAAAGTGCTGGCAGATTTGAAACCGAAAGTCACTTCCAGCGGCGGCACGTTCCAACTGCAAGATTTGAGCGACGGTAATTTGAATAAAACCACTTTTTTGCCACCGATGAAAGTAGGGGAAGCGATGTGGGTACAGTACGAATTTGGTCAACCGCAGACCTTCAAATCCGCTTCAGTCGTCGGCGCGGTCCACGATGGGATGGAAGGTTTCAATGGCGGCCCGCTCAACCGCAGCCTGCAAGCGAGCGATAATGGCGTGACTTTCCGGGAGGTCGCTGCTTTCACGAGCAGCATCAATCCACAAAATACCCTCGGTTTTGCGCCCACCACCGCCCGTTTCTGGTGGTTGGCCATCAAAACCCTCCCTCCTCCGTACAATGCTTGGGTACTTATGTCTGGCGGGAATCCGCAGGCCGAAAAACCGGATGGCGTGAACATCGCCGAGTTCGTCCTGCACACCACCGACCGCATAGACCAGTTCGAGGACAAAGCGGGGTTTACCCCCTGGAAGGAAGACTTGCCGACCTTCGCCCCAGCCAATGGGGATGCCATTCCGACCGCCAACGTCCTGGATCTGACCGCAAAAATGAAAGCCGATGGTACGCTCGATTGGACTGTCCCGGCAGGCAATTGGATGATTTTACGCTTCGGCTACTCGCTCACGGGCCGCCAAAACCACCCCGCTTCGCCCGAAGCGACGGGCCTGGAAGTAGACAAGCTGGATCCCGAGGCGGTCCGAAAATACATCAACACCTACCTGGACATGTACAAAGACGCGACGGGCGGGCTAATGGGCAGCCGGGGTTTGACGCACATGGTTCTGGACAGTTACGAAGCGGGGTACATGACCTGGACCAAAAATCTGCCCGCCGAATTTGCCCGGCGGCGTGGTTACGATTTAAAAGCATGGATTCCGGTTTTGATCGGGCGCCTCGTGAAAAGCCGTACGGCAAGCGAGCAGTTTTTGTGGGATTTCCGCAAAACCATTGGGGAACTCATCGCGGAAAGCCACTATGACGTCATCGGCGAGGAACTTCACAAACGCGGGATGAAACGCTACACCGAATCGCATGAGGACAGGCGCATCTACTTCGCCGATGGTATGGATGTGAAGCGGAACGCCGACGTGCCGATGTCCGCCATGTGGGCCCCGGGCAGTTTCGACGCCGGTACCAAAGAAGAAGTGCGCAGCGAAGCCGATATCCGCGAATCCGCATCGGTGGCCCATATCTACGGCAAGCCCTTCGTGGCGGCGGAGTCCATGACTTCCTACATGAGTGCTTTTACGTTCATGCCCGAAAGACTCAAACGCACCGCCGACCTCGAGATGGCCAGCGGCCTGAACCGTTTCGTCATCCACACGTCCGTCCACCAGCCTTTGGACGACAAAACGCCCGGCTTTTCGCTCGGACCCTTCGGGCAACAGTTCACCCGGCAGGAAACCTGAGCCGAGCAGGCGCGCCCCTGGATAGACTACCTCGCACGGAGTTGCCATCTGCTACAGCAAGGGCGGTTCGTCGCCGACGCACTGGTGTATTACGGCGAAAATACCAACCTGACCTGGCGTTTTCGGGAAAAATTGCCCGAAATAAAGGGGTACGAGTTCGATTTTGTCAATGCGACCGCCGTCCTGAATGCTCTGAAAGTCGAAAAAGGCAAAATTACCACGCCCGGCGGCGGCGCGTACAGCGTGCTGGTGCTGGACGAAAGTGCCAAAATGATGACCCTGCCCGTGCTGAAAAAACTGCGCGATCTGGTCAAGGCGGGCGCAAAAATCACGGACACGAAACCCGAAAAATCGCCGAGCATGAGCGACGACCCCGCCGAATTCCAAAAGGTGTTGGGACAAATTTATGCTAGTCCGAACGCCTCCACCAAGCCCGCGGCAGAGGTGTTGAAAGCGCAGGGCATCGTGGAGGACGTGATACTCGGCCAGGCCAAAGCCGATATTTTATACGTCCACCGCCGCACCGCCACGGAGGATATTTACTGGCTCGACAACCGCAGCGCCGACCCGAACGATGCCGAAATCAGTTTCCGCGTCGCGGGAAAAGTCCCGGAACTTTGGCATCCACAGACCGGGAAAACCGAGCCCGTGGCTTTCCAAATCATCGGCGGGCGCACCATTTTATCCCTGCATTTCGAGTCGTGGGAGGCATTTTTCATCGTTTTTAAAGAAAAAACTACCCAAACTAGCCTCGTTTTGCCAAAAACAACGGAAACCGAACTCACCAAGATCGATTGGCCATGGCAGGTCCGTTTTTCCGAAAAACGCGGCGCGCCAGCCACCTCGTACTTTCCCAAGCTTGGTTCCTGGTCCGACCATGCCGAACCCGGTATCAAGTATTTTTCCGGCACCGCCACGTATGTCAATACAT
>JAYUXG010000584.1:0-2961 GCA_043753125.1 Saprospirales bacterium
GATGTTCAACGTGATGCTGATGCTGCCGTCAGTCTCTAATTTGTATTGTGCTGCCATGATCTTTTTGGGGCTAATGTACATCAGTTTGGAGCCGCACCCAGCGATAGTAACATTAACCGCATCTATGGTGGCTATAGTATTAACACTCCCTATACCCAACTGCCCTTCGTTTATTTGTATGTTATTACCGGATAAGGAGAGATTCGGACAAGTAACAAAACAAAAACCACTGCCTGTCTTTACTAAATTCCCGGACAGATTTAAGTGACCCACAGGAGAAACATTTGATGCTGAAAATGTAGGGCTTGCTGCTCCGCTAATAGTCATGGTCTGCCCGATAGGCAATACTAGAGACCCACCATTAGTAATTGCTATTTTAGAATTTTCCCAATAGGCACCACCATGTAGGGTAAGAGTGCCGCCATCTTTCAATGCGAGATTATCGGGGCCGAATGGGCTGGGATTGATGGAGGATAATAGGCCACCTACGGTGGAGCTGCCTCCCATGCTAAGTTCGCCTTTGTTCCAATAGAATATGCCCGTGATAGCAATGCTTCCGGTGCCCGATAAAATGCCTCCGTCCATGGCGAGCGAAGCGACAATAATCGCATTGCTGACATTAATGGTACCTGCATTGATGATAACGTGATTATTTGGCCCTGGCACCCCGTTGGGAATCCATCGGGCAGGGTCCGTCCAGTTGCCATTGCTGCCATTCCAGGTATAGGGCGTCACGCAGGCTCCATTGATGCAAACTCTGCCTCCACTGCACTGGTAGCCTCCGGTCCCAGTCGCACCGTTCGTTCCGGTGCCATTGCCCACGGAGCAACAGCCTGGAGTATAAGGTGCCCCCATCCCGGCAGGTCCACCGCTGCCGCCTGTACCCGTTCCGCCCGGCCCACCTGTTGCATTGCAACTGAAGCCGCCTACACCGCCATGGCCATCGCCGCCACGGCTGCCTACGCCTTGGATGGCTTGTACGCCCGCTCCTGAATACCCGGCATCTCCGCCGGGGCCACCATTGCCACCCATACCACTGCCGCCGTTGGCAGCTCCGGCTCCATTGCCGCCGTAGGCCGATCCGCCTTGGCCACTGGTGCCTCCAGTGCCTCCGGGTCCATTAAACTGTACTCCGGCACCTCCGTTACCGGCATCGCCGCCGCCACCACCTTGGCCACCTTTTCCGGCCCCGCCATTAGCGGTTTCGCAGTAATAGCACGGGTTATTAATTGATCCTGTAAAGCTATTCCCACCAGATCCCACGCCGCCATTGCCACCAATGCCACCATTACCGCCGCTGCCACCCGCTGAATTGCCAATTCCATCGGCACCACCATTTCCCCCGTTGCCCCCGTCTCCCCCGTTGCCACCTTGGCCTAGCCCGCCGAACAACCCGTTTCCACCCTGGCCAGTACCACCACCAGCACCATGGCCACCTCTGCCACCATTATTGGCACCATTGCCCGGGGTCGAATCAACGCCTTGACCACCATTGCCCCCATTACCGCCGTTGCCCCCATATCCAGCACCGCCATTGCCTCCCGTGCCAACCCCGCCGCGTCCACCGTTGCCACCAGTAAAATTAGTAACCCCAGAGACCGAAGTGGCACTATTGCCGCCATTGCCACCGTTACCTCCCCGACCAGTGCCGTTGGAAGAAGTACCATTGCCCCCATTGCCACCTCCACAACCATTCAAATCCGACAGTGCGGTGATATTGCTGGTGGAGCCATTGCCACCCACACCCCCATTACCACCCACTACCTCCCCTGTTCCCGAATTATTAGCCCCATCCGTCCCCGGCGTACAGGCTACCAACACGCTTCCGCCCAATCCGCCATCGCTACAACCACACCCCATAGCATCGCCCCCTTGACCGCCATGACCGGCGTACAGTTTGGTGTCGGGATTTGCCGACCGGTACTGCTCGGCAATGATGGTCAGCGTACCGCCCATGCCGCCGCTGCCATCGGCATAGCCCTTGCCACCGTTGCCGACTCTTATACTGCCTTCATAGACAATGCGCTGCGCGTGGAGCAATAGCGAACCGCCATCACCGCCGGGCCAGGCCGCTGTGGCTCCGAAAGCACGAATCAGGGTACTGGCACCCAAATGGGAAGCCAGCAGGGTGGGATTGCCGACAGTGTTTTCTGCCTCCTGCCCATTGCCGCCATCGCTTAGTGCAATGGTACCCCGGAGAAAAATGGTTCCTCCAGAGCCGATAATCAGATTTTGGCCGTGTTCGTTGCTCTCTTGGATGGCTTGGCCCAGGATGCTGCCGTCGATGGTCACGTCGCCTTCACTCCAGATCAACAGGTCGTTTTTTAAAACCAGTATCTCATTTTTTGACAATTGGAACGTGGAAACGCGAAAGTGGCCGCCGTTGGAGAGTACGGCAGCGTCGGGGTGGCCTCCTGGCTTCCCCCTATTGTTTTTTTCAAAATTCTGTAGTACTTGCATTTGCGCCAGCATCTTTTCGGACAGCACGACCTGACCATTTTGGATGCGTTCGTCCGAGATATGGAAATACTTATGCAGGTTTTCTTGTGCCTGGACGCGGCCGAAGAGACTGAGCAATAGCAGCAATGTGTAGAGATTTTTCATGTTGAAGGTGGGTCAGTTGATTGTAATTTGACATTTATGGTTGTTGTGGCCGGGCATAGCCAGGGCTTGAAATTGGTGCAGGTACATCAAGCCTGACCAGGGTGCTTTTGAAAAGTGTTTGCCATAACTACTCCTTGACCACCGTCCAAACCTCCGCCTGCTCCCGTTCATTGCGCAACATCAATTGATAAGTGCCGACGGATACCCCGCGCAGCGAAACCTGCACATTGTTCGCGCCGGCCACCGCTTCCATGGCTTGGCGTACCACCACCCTGCCCAGTATGTCCAGCACTTCCAGTACAATTTCCCCTTCTTCGGTGACGGTAAGCACCACGTTCAGTTCATTTTGCACCGGCA
>JAYUXG010000585.1:0-2959 GCA_043753125.1 Saprospirales bacterium
CGGTTGTTTTTGCCAAAACGCGAAGAACCGTCGCGACGCACCGACGCACTCAGCACGTAGCGGTTGTCGAAGGTGTAGCCGCCCTGCGCAAAGTACGAAAACAAGGCCCATTCGGTGACGATGCCCGCCGCGCCCACGTTCTGGATGTTCAGCGCAATACTGTTGTTCAGGTAACGAAATAAGGGGTCGGTGCGCGAAAAGTTGTTGGCGGAACCGGCGAGATAATTGGTCTGGCT
This sequence comes from Saprospirales bacterium, assembly GCA_043753125.1. Taxonomy (GTDB): domain Bacteria; phylum Bacteroidota; class Bacteroidia; order Chitinophagales; family Saprospiraceae; genus M3007. The sequence continues at coordinate 237 of JAYUXG010000585.1, forward strand.
CTTAATTGCCTCCATACCGAGCAGGGCCGAAAAGCGACTCCGACCGAAAGTGCGCTGGAAGTCCAGGATGTTGTTCCAGACCAGGTTTTGGTCGAAGACCCGACCCTCGGTGAGCGAAGTAGGACTGTAAATGGCCGCCGAGAGCCGTTCTTTGAAGCGCTTCTCATTTTCAAACAGAAAATCGCCGCCGAGCGTGGTACGTACTTTCAGTCCGTTGATGATGGCCAGTTCGGCAAACACGTTGCCAAAGATCCGGTAGCGTTTGATCGTCCAGTCGGTTGCGTCGATGATGGCCAGCGGATTGGCGTTGCCGTCGCCGTAGAGCAGCGGGTCGCCCAGATCGGAGGAGACGTTGACATAAGAACCATCAGCATAATACGGTTTGAACACTGGTGCGGCGATTAGCGCATAGCGGATACCGCTCGGCTCATTGCCGGGGCCAAAGCCGTCGCCGGAGCTGTTGATGACCTTGCGGTTGGTATAGGCGAACGACAGGTTGTTGCCGACTTTCAGGCGTTTGTTGCCCACCTCGCCGTTGAAACGCAGGCCGTATTTTTCAAAACCCTGGCCGCGAAACACCCCCTCTTGATCGAGGTATTCGCCCTGCAAATAATAGCTGCTGTTCTCGCCGCCGCCGGACGCACTCAGGCTGTAGCGTTGCACCGGAGCTTTATTGAAGATTAAGTCCAGCCAATTGGTATTCGGCAGTGTGTCGAGGATGGCTATATCAAAGGTGTCGAGTTGGCGGGGGATATCGCGCAGGGTGTTGGCGTTGTTAGTGGCCTCGTTGCGGATAAGCAGGTAGTCGCGGGAGTTCAACAGGTCCGGCAGGCGATTGGCTTCGGCGAAGCCCGCCGAAGCATCGAACTGGAAGCGGGCCTGGCCGGATTTGCCCTTTTTGGTGGTGATCACGATTACGCCGTTGGCGGCCCGGGCACCGTAAATGGCCGCCGCTGCACCGTCTTTAAGCACTTCGATAGACTCTATGTCGTTGGTTGAGAACATATTGATGCTCCCCGTGGTCGGCACCCCATCGATGATGAATAGCGGGTTATTGTTGCCCAAAGTGCCCGCACCCCGGATACGCACTGCGATGTCGTCGCCGGGCGCGCCAGTGGTCTGCGTGACCTGTAAGCCGGGCGCCTGCCCCTGCAAGGCCTGGTCCAGGCCCGATACTACCAGCCGTTCGATGTCTTTGGATTTAACCGAACTGATGGCGGAGGCCACATCTGCCCGGATTTCCCGGCGGTAGCCCGTCACCACCACGTCTTGTAGCATTTCGGTTTCTTCCAATAGTATAAGGTCCACTACGGTACGGCCCTGCACCGGCACTTCCTGACTGGCAAAGCCGGTGTAAGTGAACAGCAGCACCGCTTCCGGCGCGACCGTAAGTTGGTATTGGCCCTTCGCATCGGTGGTTTTGCCGTTGGTAGTGCCCTTTTCCACCACCGTCACCCCTATCAACGGCTGGCCATCTTCGGGGCTGGTCACGGTTCCGGTGACGGTAACCTGCTGCGCCACTGCGGTTTGGAGGCCAAAAAGAAGGATCGCCAGCGCGAAAAAGAGGCGTGGAAAGAAAATGCCCAAGGAGTGGTTTTTGTAAATGTGTTGCTTCATATTTGTCTTACACTTATTGACAAATGTCGGGCATTTGCCAAAACAGGATTGATACTTTCATGCGAATAAATGATACTTTTGTGAAACAATATTAGCCGATTGGCCATGCGGAAAAATTAAATTTCAAAAATGAATATCTACCGGGAAATCACCCCTTTGAAAGAGCCGGATGTTTGCGTAGTGCTGGATTCGTTCAACAACGGCTTCGACTACCCCATCCACAACCACCCGGAATTTGAATTGAATCTGGTGGCGGGCATCTCCGGCACGCGCATCGTCGGCGACAGCACGGAGTGCTATACCGATTTCGATCTGGTGCTGCTGGGGCCTTATCTTTACCACAAATGGGACGGCGACGAGGCCTTCCAGCGTACGGGCCAGCCCTACCGGGTGATTACCATCCAGTTCTCCATTGGTCTGTTTGACGGGCATCTCTTTCAAAAGGAGCGTTTTTACAAAATTCGGAAACTGCTACAGGATGCGGCGCGGGGCATCCGATTTCACGGCCAGACTTTTGAGGCGGCCATGCAAAAGATGATTTCGCTCACCGAGGACAAGGGCTTTGCCAGCATCATCGATTTCATGCAGCTGCTCGATCTGCTGTCGCAATCCACAGAGGCCACGTTTTTGGCCAGCGAGGGCTTCTCGCCCCACGCCCTGCAATCGGACAACAACCGCATTCAATTGGTGTACGCCTACATCCTGAAAAACTTCGCCGACCACCACGTCAAGATCGGTGATGTGGCCGCATTGGCCAACATGAGCAGCTCGGCATTTAGCCACTTTTTTCAGAAATACACGACCAAGAGTTTTACGCAGTTCTTGTTGGATGTGCGGATTGGCCATGCCTGCAAACTATTATTGAGTACCGATCAGACCATTAACCAGATTTGTTATGGTTCTGGTTTCAACAACGTGGCGAACTTCAACCGGCTGTTCAAGAAGTACCGCGCCTGCACGCCGGTGGAGTACCGGCGGCGGCATAAGGAGAAGCATGACTTTGACTGGACCAAGCAGATCACGCCGTGGCAGTTTTTACCGCCGAAGTCCGAGAAGAATGGAGGTTTCCGGCCGGAGGCTTATGCTACCAAGTTGATGCATTTGTA
>JAYUXG010000586.1:0-7257 GCA_043753125.1 Saprospirales bacterium
GCCACCAAAATCGTTGGTCAAGACGCAGTACTACTAGAAAAGTTTTCTAACGCGCTGTTAATCGTGCGTTATTCTGTCGCTTCGCTGGTCGGTGCCTCCTCCTCTTGCGCCGAAGCCACTACTGTTACGTCGGCAATATTATCGCTGTCGTCCAATCGGATCAGCTTTACGCCCTGGGTAGCGCGGCCCATTACCCGCAGCTCCGAGGCCGCAGTACGGATCGTTACCCCGGAAGTAGTAGTAATCATCAAATCGTCCGCGTCGGTCACCGATTTTATGGCCACCAGATAGCCAGTTTTGGTGGTCAACTGAATGGTTTTCACGCCCTTGCCTCCGCGCGACTGAGTGCGGTAGTCTTCCAATGCCGAACGCTTGCCCATGCCTTTTTGCGACACTACCAGAATGCCAGTCGTGCTGTCGTCCGGCTCCACGCAGACCATGCCAACCACCGTATCTACCCCATCGTCCGGCACTTGGATGCCACGCACCCCGGCTGCGTTACGGCCCATAGCCCGCACATCTTCCTCATTAAAGCGGATGGCCCGGCCACTTTGCACTGCCAGGATGATCTCGTTCTTGCCGTTGGTCAGCTTGGCCTCGATGAGCGCATCACCTTCATTGATGGTAATAGCGTTGATACCGCCCTGCCGCGGACGCGAGTATTCTTCCAGCAACGTTTTCTTGATCTGTCCGCGCCGTGTACAGAACATGATGTAGTTGTTATTGATAAATTCCTCGTCCTGCAACTTCTTGACAATGATGGAGGCGCGAATCTTATCTTCCTTCGGGATGTTCAGCAAATTCTGGATGACCCGGCCAGCAGTGGCCTTGGCCCCTTCGGGAATCTCGTAGACTTTCAACCAAAAACAGCGGCCACTTTCGGTAAAGAGCATCAGCGTGTTGTGGTTGGTAGCGGTGAACATGTGTTCTACAAAATCCTCGTCGCGGGTACGCACGCCCTGTGCGCCCCGCCCGCCCCGTCCTTGGGCACGGTACTCCGAGATAGGGGTGCGCTTGATGTAACCGGCATGGCTGATCGTAATCACAACTTCCTCGTCTTCGATCAAATCCTCGATGCTGATATCGGCCTCGTTGGGTTCAATGGAAGTGCGGCGCTTGTCGTTGAAGCGTTCGGTGATTTCGGTCAACTCACCCTTGATGATACTGCGTCGCAATCCTTCGTCGGCCAAGATGGCCATATATTCGGCAATACGTTTCTGTAGCTCATCGTATTCGGCACGTACCTTGTCGCGCTCCAGGCCGGTCAGTTGTTGCAAGCGCATGGCCAGTATGGCGCGGGACTGTAATTCGGACAGGCCAAAAGTAGACATCAGGCCGTTGCGGGCCTCTTCGGCATCGTTGGAAGCGCGGATGAGCTTGATCACCTCGTCCAAATGGTCGAGCGCAATGAGCAGACCCTCCAAAATGTGGGCGCGTTCTTCGGCTTTGCGCAGCTCGTACTGGGTGCGCCGCACAATGACCTCCAAGCGGAACTTGATAAATTCCTCAATTAAGTCCTTCAAATTCAGTACTCTAGGCCGACCATTGACCAACGCGATATTGTTGATGCCATAGCTCGTCTGCAACGGGGTGAGCTTGAACAGCATACTCAAGATGACGTTCGCCGCCGCATCGCGCTTGATCTCAATGACGATGCGCACGCCTTCGCGGTTCGATTCGTCGCGCACATCGGAGATACCCAGCACCTTTTTTTCGTTGACCAGTTCAGCGATCTTGGTGATCAACATGGCCTTGTTCACCTGGTACGGTATTTCGGTGACGATGATGGCTTCGCGGCCCTTGTCGTCGGTTTCGATCTCCGTCCGGGAACGGACCACCACGCGGCCCCGCCCGGTGCGGAAGCCCTCGCGCACGCCGGACAGCCCAAAAATGATGCCGCCCGTTGGAAAGTCGGGAGCCAGCACAATCTCCATGAGCTCGTCTATCGTGATCTCCGGGTTGTCGATGGTGGCTACGATAGCCGCGCAGACCTCGCCGAGGTGGTGGGGCATCATGTTGGTGGCCATGCCAACGGCAATGCCGCTGGCTCCATTGATGAGCAAATTGGGCAGCTTGCTCGGCATCACCGAAGGCTCTTCCAAAGAATCGTCGAAATTCAGTTGAAAATCAACAGTATCCTTGTCGATATCATCGATCATGGAGTCGGTGATGCGCCGCAAACGGGCCTCGGTGTAACGCATGGCCGCCGGGCTATCGCCGTCCATGGAGCCGAAGTTGCCCTGACCGTCCACGAGTGGGTAGCGCAGACTCCATTCCTGGGCCATGCGCACCATCGTGTCGTACACCGAGGAGTCGCCGTGGGGGTGGTACTTGCCCAGCACTTCGCCGACGATACGGGCCGACTTTTTATAGGGTTTGTTATAGCCCAGGCCCAAGTCCATCATCCCATACAGGACACGGCGGTGGACGGGTTTCAGGCCGTCGCGCACATCGGGCAGAGCGCGGCTGACGATGACGGACATCGAGTAGTCGATGTACGCCGTCTTGAGTTCATCTTCAATATTGATGGAAATAATCCGCGGGTCTTGCATACACGTTATTCTAAGGACGGTGGACGGTTGACGGCAGACGGCGGCTCTGGTTTGTTAGATGAGCATTGGATGGGTTGAAAGTTTGGACCGTCAACCGTCCACCGTGGGCCGTCCGCCGTTTTGATACGGGTGCGCGAAGGTACGGGAAATGGGGGATTTTACATGGATTTAATCGGATTTTTAGGTGGTTTTCCGGAAAATATTTTTGGTATGGCAAGTACTTGGCACCAGCTGGCGGAGCAGCAATTTACGAATAAAAATCAATTAAAAATGCAGGTTCAGCAGGCACGTATCAGTAAAATTATACCACCACCGCTATACGGTTCTATGCCAATGTACCAGCTTTCCTTTTTTACCAAGACCACTGCTACGCGATGCCAAAACACCTGGAGGAATCCGGCGTTTCTATAGCCAAAAATGGGCAGATGGCTGCGGCGATCTGCCTATTTTTGCGGCTGCCTGCGGAGAGACAATGGGAACGCGGATCGGGAGGATGACGCGGATGTACCGGATTTTTTATAAATTTTACTGATGAAAAGAAACCTGCTCCTTTTTTGTTGTGCTTTTTCCTTTTGCTGGGTAGCCGCGCAAAAACCGCCCCGGATAAACAAGTACTGGGTAGAATTCACCGATAAGATTAATTCCCCCTACTGCACCTGCCGCCCGGCGGAGTTCTTATCGCTACAGGCCTTGGCACGACGCTCACAAGCAGGCATTGAGGTGGTGGAAAACGACCTGCCAGTGAATCCCACTTATGTGAAACAATTGATGGTCAAAGGTGTAGAACTCCACCACACTTCGCGCTGGCTGAACGCGGCCACGGTCATGGCCGACTCGGCCAGTGCTGTACGCTTCCAACAGTTACCTTTTGTCAAAAGTGTAGAGTACCTCGGCCCGCACTTGAAATACCGCAATCCGCAAAACCGCCCGCCCAAGCAGCGAGCCTCCATCGCGAAGTACCCGCAACCGGGAGGCCTGGATAATCCGCTGGGGTATGCAGGCCGCCAAAACAGCCTGCTCCACCTGCTTCCGCTGTACGCCGCCGGTCATCGGGGCGGCGGCATTCGCGTGGCCGTGATGGACGGTGGTTTTACCAATGTAGATACCATTCCGTTGTTTGACAGCATCGCATTGCAAGGTCGCCTGTTTCCTGGCCGCGACTTTGTGGAGCGCGATGCCGGAGTGTTTGAAGGTGCGCAACACGGTACTTCGGTGTTGTCGGTCATGGCGGGCAATCTGCCGGGTTACTTCATCGGCACGGCACCCGAGGCCACGTATTTTTTGTTGAAAACCGAGGACACCGGCGGCGAATACCCGGTCGAAGAGGCCAACTGGGTCGCCGGGGCCGAGTGGGCGGATAGCGTTGGGGCGCACATCATCAATGCGTCGCTGGGCTACACCAGTTTTTCGGATACCAATCTGAATCACCACTACGCCAATTTGAATGGGCGCACGGCCATTGCTTCGCGTGGAGCGACCATTGCCGCTACCAAAGGGATGATTATCTGCAACAGCGCAGGCAACGAAGGCGACGGCACTTGGCACTACATCGGCGTGCCGGCCGATGCACCGGGCTTGATTGCGGTCGGTGCGGTGGACTACGATGGCCGGCGAGCAGATTTCAGTTCTTTTGGCCCAACGCCGGATGGACGGATTAAGCCCGATCTCGTCGCACCGGGTGAACAGGTGGTCACGGCGGGCAACGTGGGCATTGACCTGGGTCTTTCGAGCGGGACTTCGGTGGCCTCGCCGATGCTGGTGGGAGGCCTGGCTTCTTTGTGGAGCGCGTACCCAGACAAAACAGCATTGGAAATCCTGGCAGCCGTTTTTGCCACGGCAGATCAGACCAAACAGCCGGACAACGAACGCGGCTACGGAATGCCGGATCTGACGGAGGCATGGCTACAGTTGGGGGGCTTTGTCAGTGGACATTCTACGTTTGCTTTCGACCGGGAGCGGGGGGAGGTGACTTTATTGACTGCGACTAGTGGTCTGACTGGCATCACTAGTGTCCAAATGCAAAATTTGTTAGGGCAATCGGTTGGGAATTTTCCGGCTATGTTTAATAAAAATAGTATTTCTACTTTGACCATTAATGGATTGGCACAATTACCTGCCGGGACTTATTATCTTGTTTTAGGTGATGATCAGCGTAGTGAACGTATGATAGTTATGCTTTGGAAATAGAAAAATTTGTGGGTGGGTGGGGGTGATACTTGGCTAATCAATCCTCTTCAAAATCTATGTTTTGGATGTAAGGCATGGCAATAAGCACTTCCTGAAGCTGAAAAAGTTCTGCTTTAAGAGAATAGTACTTCTTCAAAAGAGGTTTTGCCTGTCGCTTGAAATCTTTTGTAATGCGTACCTCAACTTTCATGAAGAAAGTCCTCTAGCGATTGTAATATTTGTCCTTTTTGACGCGCCTTTTTTACTTCCTTGATGCCGTTTCGGATAGCATTAAGAACATCCAACTTCTTCAATAGCTTTTGATACTGCGTTTGAAAATCAATCCATTCGGAATAAGAAATCACTACGGCAGTTCTGTTACCAGCAGCATCAGTAATATATTGCAATGTAATAGACATAACGGTTTCAAATTTGAAAAACAAAGATAAGAGAAAAACCTCGATTTCTACCTTTGTATCGCCTTGATCCCCGGCAATTCTTTTCCCTCCAAAAACTCCAGCATCGCGCCGCCACCAGTGCTTACAAAGCTGACTTTTTTGGCCAGTTTCAATTGGTTGATCGCTGCCACGGAATCGCCGCCGCCCACCATCGTGAACGCTCCTTTTTTAGTGGCTGCCGCGCAAGCCTTGGCCACGACCTTGGTGCCTTCGGCGAAGGCAGGCATTTCAAACACACCCATCGGGCCGTTCCAGATGATGGTCTGGCTTTTTTTGATGACGCCTGCAAACTGGCGAGCCGCCATTGGACCGATGTCCAGGCCCATCCAACCATCGGGTATTTGGTTACTGGGATGGATTTCCACTTTGGCATCGGCGGCAAATTTGTCACCACAGATCGAATCTTTGGGGAGCAGTACTTTCACGCCAGCGGCCTTGGCCTTTTTCAAAAACTCGAGGGCGGTCTTCAATTTGTCGGCTTCCACGAGGGAGTTGCCGACCGCTCCTTTTTTGGCCAAAAAGAAGGTGTAGGCCATCGCCCCACCGATGAGAATGTTGTCGGCGTAGTCGAGGAATTTTTCCAGCAGCATGATTTTGTCGCTCACCTTGGAGCCGCCGGTGACGCAGGTGACGGGCTTGACTGGCTCGTGGATGACGCGCTTGGCGTTCTCTATTTCGCGCTCCATCAGGAAGCCGAAGGTCTTGTGGGCCTTATCGAAATACTGCGCTACGACGGTCGTGCTGGCGTGGGCGCGGTGGGCTGTTCCGAAGGCATCATTCACATAAATATCGCCTAAAGCGGCCAGTTTTTTGGCAAATTCCGCATCGCCTTTTTCTTCTTCGGGATAGAAGCGGGTGTTTTCGAGCAGTAGCACTTCGCCCGGTTGTAGGGCCGCCGCTTTTTTGACCGCCATTTTGCCCACCGTATCGTCGGCGAAATACACCTTGGCTTTTAGTTTCTTTTTGAGATATTTCACGAGGTGGTTCAACGTGAATTTCTCCCGGTTGACGCTGCCATCGGCATTTAGTTTCTCCAGCGGCCGACCAAGGTGCGACATCAAAATGACCGAGCCGCCCTGCGCCAGAATGTGCTGGATAGTGGGCAGTGCCTCGCGAATGCGGGTATCGTCGGTGATGTTGTATTGCTTGTCCAGCGGTACGTTGAAGTCTACGCGGACTAAGGCTTTTTTGTCTTTGAAATTTAGGTTCATGTTCTGGTATCAAATGATAAATGGATTCACAACAGTAAGTTTGCCTTCAAAAATGCGAAGGTGTTGGAAGTCTTCTGAATATAGAACGTCACAACCAGCTTCCAGAGCGGAGGCCACAATTCGACTGTCGTACACTTGAATGGAGTCTTGGCGGATTAGTTCGAAGGCTTTGCGAATTGAACTTGCCGTATCCAGAAAAAGGATGCATTCACTCAGCAACTTCTCGCCATGTTGCACGGCATCCGCCTTCCTAAGCCCGAACTTTTTCATCGCCACATTGATGTTTTCAAAAATAACTTGTGGGGAAATCAGTGGTCGAGAAAGCAGAATCTTAAATGCTTTCTCTTTTTTATCCGACTGAGATTCAAGTAAATAGAGAAAAATATTGGAGTCTGCAAAATTCTTCTTATCGCTCATTAGCCTCTTCCCGGTTGAATTTGAAATTGCTCATATCAACCTGATAGTGGGCATAAAATTGGCGTACTAACTCAATCTTCTCCTTGTTTTGCGCAGCCATGTATAGCAGTTGCCTAGTGTAAGCGACTGCCTCTTCGGCCATCTGGGGGTCAGATTTAGTCACTTCGGGATAGGTTTTCTCTTCCTCCACTTGAATAGTGACCCTAAAGTTGCGTCCTTGCGTCAGAGAGCGAATCTTCTCGATAATGGAAGCATTGAGCTCGGCAGAGGATATACTAAATATGGCCGTCATCTTATTGAATTTTGAACAAAGATACGCCAAAAAAAACATTGGACGCGAACCACAAAAGTCCAGCGTCCAATGTCCGAAAACCCAATATCCGGAAGTCTACACCATCGCCGACAACTGCGCCAACCGCGCCGAGTAGCCGGCCTCATTGTCGTACCAGCCCA
>JAYUXG010000587.1:0-2957 GCA_043753125.1 Saprospirales bacterium
CCTCAACGTCACGCCGGTGAACGATCCGCCGCTGGCGGTGAACGATACGAACACCACGCCGGAGGACACGCCGGTATCGGGCAACGTGCTGACCAACGACACGGATGTCGACGGCAACCCGTTGACGGTGACGCAGTTTGTCATCAACGGCACGACCTACGTGGCCGGCACAGCGGCGACGATCGCCGGCGTCGGTACATTGGTGATCAATGCTAACGGCACGTACACCTTCACCCCGGTTTTGAACTACAACGGCCCGGTCCCGACGGCGACCTACACCGTTTCCGACGGCCAGGGCGGCACGGCCACGGCAAACCTGAACATCGACATCACCCCGCCGCCGACAGTAACCTGCCCGGCGCCGGTGACGGTCTCCTGCGCCAGTGACGTACCGGCTCCAAACACCGCGGCGGTGACAGCCACCGACAACTGCGGCGGTGTGGTCACCGTCACTTTCGTGGGCGACGTGACCACGCCGGGCGCCTGTGCCAACCGCTTCACCGTGACGCGGACCTACCGCGCTACGAATGCCTGCGGCAACTCGGCCACCTGCAGCCAGCTCATTACGGTCAACGACGTCACCCCGCCGACAGCGATTACCTGTCCGGCGCCGGTGACGGTCTCCTGCGCCAGTAACGTACCGGCTCCAAACACCGCGGCGGTGACAGCCACCGATAACTGCGGCGGTGTGGTCACCGTCACTTTCGTGGGCGACGTGAGCAGTGCCCGGGTCTGCGCCAACCGTTTTACCATTACCCGCACGTATCGCGCAACCGACGCTTGTGGCAATTCCGCTACCTGTACCCAGGTGATCACGGTGTTTGACAACACACCGCCAACCTTTACTGCTTTGCCGCAGAACATCTCGGTAGAGTGCGAGCCTAATTACGATGGCGCCATAGAATTGGGTAACTGGCTCAATAGTTTCGGCAATGCCGTAGTGACCGATAACTGCGGCGGCGCGGTGACCACCGAAGTCGCGCTGCTTTCGGAAACGCCGGGTTGTAGTGGAACCTTTACCCGGGTGTACCAGTTCCGGGCCACCGATGGCTGCGGCAACGTGGCTACGGCCAACGCTACCTTCTCCTTCGTGGATACTACGCCGCCGGTGATTGTCAAATGTCCGGAAGGCAATATCCTGCTGACCTGCGAACATGATCTGCCGGCTCCGGATCCGGGAGGCGTGGTCGCTTATGATAACTGCGGCGGCGATCTGAAGATCACGGTATCAGTCACCTCCGTCGGCACAGGTTGCAGAGGCTACACACTGTCCACGAGCTACTGGTACATGGTGACGGATGAATGCGGTAATATGAGCACCTGCGACCAACCGTTCCAAATGGTGGACTCCATACCGCCTACCTACAATGGTCCGGATACGATCTACGTAAGTTGCGTGGATGACCTGCCGGGACCGGGCGACATCACCGACCTGCTGCGGCCGTATCTGAGCGACAATTGCTACGATATCATCTGTTTTGGCAAAATTATGTCGCAAAATGGACCCAACTCGATCACTTACAGCGTGAAGGTCAAAGACTACTGCAGCAACTGGGGCGATCCTTTCCCGGTGACTTTTATCGCCAACGGTGTTTGCCGGCCACTCTGCACGGCGACCCAATCCTCCTGGGGTGATCAGGGCGGGGTGATCAATGGTGCAAGTACCTCCAGCGTCGCACAACAATCTATGGGCGCCCATGGTGGTGTAACGGCCGGAAAACTGGGCAAGACCGTGACCATTACCGACGTGAGCTGCCTGCTGGGTATGTTGCCCGGTAACGGTACTACGGCCCAGTTCAGCCCTCCGGGCAACCATACGTTTAGCCTGGAAAATAACTGTGACCTGACCTCTTCGCTGCTGAACGGCAACGGTACGCTGAAAAACGAACTGGCCACCAACGTCATCGCCCTGCGGTTGAACATCTGGTATAACCAGACCTACAACGACCGCAACCTGGCGGTGCAGCGCCTAGCCAACCTGCCGGCCTGCCTGGTGGATGCCACCGTATCGAACAAGCTGGAAACGGATGCGCATACCGTCGGCGGTTTGCTGAACATGGCGAACGACTACCTGGCCGGCGTCGGGTTCTTCCCGCAGAATTTCGGCAGCCTGCTGAATGCTGCGCTGAGCAACATGAATGGCTACTGGCAGAACTGTCAGGTGAACAACACCCCTTGTCCGGTGCAGGAGCGCGAAGGTGCCCTGTCTGGCAGCGGCCAGTTGCTTAACGTAAGTCTGGCGCCCAACCCGGTGCTGGACCTGGTGACACTAACTTTTGAGGCCTCAGCCGATGCCAAACTGCGCGTGCGCTTTGTGGGCAGTATGGGGGTGCAAAGGGAAGAGTTCATTGCGGTGGTAAAAGGGGCCAATATATTGAATTTCTCTACGAAGGCTTTCCCGGCGGGTGTTTACACGTTGGTGTTACAGCATGATAAAATGCTGCAAACGCTGCGAATGGTAAAAGTGGCGAATTAGGCTAAGTCGCCGGGCGAACGTGTTCCGGGGTATAAATGATACGGAGTAGCATGGGTCATCCCGGATTTTTCCGGTGGTGACCCATGCTATTTATAGTCAGTTTAGAATGATTTAGAATGTTTAGAGGGGTTTAGTTATTTGATCTTGAATAATTTACATTCGATCTTTGTTCAAAATCAGCTATTCCCGCTTTGGCCTTTGATGTGGTAATACAGAATGAGATGCGAGCAAGATTTGGAGTAGTTGTTTGAAGGAATGAAGTTCCACGAATCGGAAGGCACCCCTGAATTCTTCCCAAAGCCTGGTTTTGGTTTTTACCAATGCCAATACTTTTTTGAACACTTTATTGCTGAGTTGTTGAATCTGGTCAATAAGGAAGACGATCATCACCAGGGTGGCCAACAGGTTGGAGAGGTTATTTTTGCCGTGCCCATAGTTGTGCTCGAAATGGTAATCCTGGTTTTTGAGGGTATTGAAGGTT
>JAYUXG010000588.1:0-7242 GCA_043753125.1 Saprospirales bacterium
CGTAAATCCTTTCTATTAAGGAACACAGATCCTTCATCTGATTATAAAGGTGTACATTACTGGCAATATATACAGAGCAAACTATTGCCTAATGAAGCCGCAATAGAATTTGTGCATTTTGAATCTACTTTTCCCAGCCGTACCGACAGTACCCATTATGCCGCCCTCCTGCTCCTGCCCGGCGATAGCTCTCCCCATTTTATTCCACTTTGCGAGGAACGGCAAATAGAGGCACTTTTCCCAAAAAATAAGACCGCAGAAGGTATCTCCAAGTCTGACTTAAGGGCAAGATACCTCCAAAACCTCTATGCCTCGCCCGGTGTGGATAGCCTCCCTTCCTTGTATCAACTTATTTGGCAGCCCTTGGAGCAGGTTTTTGAAGAAAAAGGAGTGAAAACTGTTTATTATGCCCCTTCCGGCTTGCTGCACCGCTTTAATTTAGCGGCCATTGCCGCCCCGGATAAGTCCGGCCAAACCCTGGCCGACCGCTATCACCTCATCCCGGTAGCCAGTACCCGGCAATTGGCGGCCGACCGTTCCGAAGTACGCCTGCCCACTTCCGCTATCATCTACGGTGGGGTGTGCTGCGATATGGATAGCCTGGCCATCGCCCGCGCCAATGCTGCCTGGGGTACCCAAGACACGATTGATGCAGCCGTTCGCAGTGGAGTATGCGATGATGATCTGGTCGGGGCCAGAAAGGGAGCTTATTATTTGTATGACCTACTAACCCGGCAGGGGATCAATCCTATTTTGCGATCTGACCACCAGGCCACCGAAGAGTCGGTTAAGCAAATTGGCCTTAGTGCGCCCTCCCCTGGCTTGTTGCATTTTAGCACCCACGGATTTTCCTTCCCTGATCCCGATGGACCTCATCGCATCTTGGGTTTTGGAGGCGATACGTTGGTTTTTAAAGTTTCTGCCAATCCGCTAATCCGCTCTGGGTTGACACTGGCTGGTTCCAACTATGTCCTGACTAACAAACATCCTATGCCGGGTATGGAAGACGGTATCTTAACCGCCGATGAGGTCAAACAAATGAACTTGTCCAATACGGAACTCGTCGTGCTTGCTGCCTGCGAAACGGGCCTGGGTGATATCAAAGGCAATGAAGGCGTGTACGGATTACAACGTGCCTTCCGCATCGCCGGAGCCAAAAATGTACTGGTGAGCCTGTGGACAGTGCATGACGAGGCAACCGAAGAACTAATGACGTGCTTTTATCAAAATTGGCTGGAACAGAAAATGCCGCTACGGGTGGCACTGGAAGAAGCGCAACAGTGGATGCGGGGACAAGAAAAGTATCGAAATCCATACTACTGGGCGGGCTTTGTATTGATTGGAGAATTGTAAAAAACCTGGCCCGACGGAATTGCTTCCGCCGGGCAGGTAGATACACTTCCAGTACCGATCACAATTTTTTCACGAAAACCTTGATGTTTTTGAAGTACATCCGCACGAAAGCCCGCCCATTGGGATCTTCAGTATAACCTGCACAAGGCAGGTCATTATTGTCCTCGCCCGCTGCCTGGATGATAATGTCTTGCAGAAAGTCGCCGGTGAATGGCGGGTGATGATTGCCATGACTGGCCGTAGTAAAATCAATTTCACTGGTCGGCGTATTCAGTATGGCGGAAATGTAGCGGTCATTGTCCACTAGTTCGCAGACCACAATTTCATCGTTTACCGCAGCCCTGGTATCATTGGGGTCCGTATTGGCTACCGACTCATCGAACGAGAGGAATATTTTTGCAATTACGGCCTTGCGATCTCCCCTGATCTCTAGTTTTACGTTTCCATTGATCTTGACTCCACCGCCACCGCCCAGATCATTGTCGCCATTGGAAGTTTTGACCGGGCATCCGTCGTACAATTGCGCCGATGCGGTCAGTGGCAGCGTCATCTCTTCTCCTTTCTCTTCGCAGTTCCGAATGGTGTATTCCGAGTGCAACACGATACGCGCTACCGAATTGTCTTTCAGGTAGCGCATCGTATAGGCAATCGGTGCGCCGGGAGTGGTGATCGAGAAACTGCCGTCTTCCAGTAAAAATTCCAGTAACCCTTCCACTCCGGTGACTGGTTTAACCCCACCGTCGCTGCTGCCACCCACTACCAAAGCGGATATATGCGACTGCTCCAAGGTTTGGCGATGCTCATAAGTAACGTTTAAATCCCCGCCCGCTTTGAAGCGATGGAAGGAGGCGCTCAAAGCCGCCTTCATTGTTTCGGAAGAAGAACTGGACTCCACCATAAAATATACCATACGTCCGTAAGTAACGGAGGATATATAGACCGGGCTGGTGCCGTTGAATACTTCCAGATCAGGCAATTGCCCATCTTTGAACATGGCACAGGGGGTCTTCGGCAAATCCATATCAATCGTATAGTATTTCTGATAGAATTTCACCAAAAAGCGACTCATCTTCTGTTCGGTTTCAAAATTATATGAAGCAGATACCTTGGCACCCCAGCCGCTGAAACTAGCCTGAATGCCCAGCGCAGCCTCTTCCCGCGCCCGCACTTCCTGGATATCGAAATTGATAAACGCTGCGGTGGAACCGGGCGACACGCGGTGCAATAGGGTATTGGTGGCATCGCGTACCGCAGAAAGGCTGGGTTCGTTCACCATTTCATAGGGCTTGTCACCCGGTTTGGTGAGCAGGGAAATAGAGAGTTTGGCAGGCGCGCGCACTACGTTGGAAATAGGCGTATTAGCCGCGGTGGGTACGCTGTTGGCATCTACCAAACCCGTTGGATAGATCACTTCGCTTCTCGGGTCGAGCAGGTACATTTCATCGTATTCCGGCGACCATTTTACCCCCTGCATGGTGCAGATATAATTACCACTTTCTTCGGTCGTGGGAGCACCAACATTAACCGGGAGAGGAACCGGGGCGGGCTGTTGCAGGTAAGGCAATTGTTTGAGGGCGAGGTAAAAGTCCATGCAGAGCGTATCGTTCACGATGGCCGTCAGGATGCTATCGATTGCGTTGGGGTCAACGTGGTAGGGAGGCTCGTTGTCTTTCCGGCAATTGGTGGTGACGAGCAAGCAAAAGAGCATAAGGATGGCTATGCCCGGCAGGGCAGAGAGATTGGATTTCATAATGTGATCATTAAATTGTGAGGAGAAAAAGGTGAGCAGCGGTGTTGGAGCGTGGCGATTTAAAAATTGATGCCGACTTCAAGGCGCAGGCCGTGCTGGACGTTCAATTTCCAGGGGTGCGTGCTGGTAGTACAGGGCATCCCCAAAGATGTCCACCGGGCCGGTCCAGCGCGGTTTGGTGGCTTGCATGCTCCATCCTGCACCAAAGGTCAGGTGCCAGAGCCGGATTTGGCAGCCCATTGCCAGCGACGCTCCGTTGTTTTTGATCAGGTAACTAAAATCTCTGATCGGGGATTCTTTGCCGGGCAAAGGTGTAAAAACCAATTGTTCTTCTTGATGCACAAAGCCCGGTGCGACATATATACCAGGCAGTATAGAGGCTATCGCTTTTTCCATCCGGTTACCCTTCGTGCTGAAACAGCCTACACCACGTCTCCGCTTCTCATAAGGCCTCATTTTGTTTTTGAGGTCAAGCGGGTATGGCTCCCCAAAAGGAAAAATGCGCGTTTCCGCATGGATATCCCACGTTGTGCTTTGCGTAAGGAAATTACCTTGCACTGCTTCGGAAGCATGAAAGCCCCCAGACACGCAGACACCTACACCACGGATAGTCATAAACTGAGCGCAGATATTAGCGTGTCGATTGGACCAAGATTGGGGGTTGGCCGTTATATCTATTACCGGACGGCGGGCAAATTGTGCAAGTGCCCATGCGGGCAACAGCAAAAGGGCAAGGATTGGAAAAGGAATTTTTTTCATGGTGCAGACGGTTTGGAAGTGAATCGTTGCACCATAAGAGGAAAGGCAAAAAAAAAGGTACTCCATAAAGAGTAGGTTTTTATCACCTTTTATCAACCCTTATCAATCACCCTGCGTAACATACCGTTTCCCCGTCCGTTCTACTCTATCATCCTCCAACTTTAAACAACAATACTATGAAAGACCTGTCTCTTGCCGACCTGTATCTCGCGGAACTGCGGGCCGAAGTACCCGCCACCCGGAAGTGCTTAGAGGGTATTGACCGCGACACATTCGACTACAAACCCCACGAAAAGTCCATGCAAATGGGCTACCTGACCATCCTGGTGGCGGATATTCCCCGATGGATTACGTCTATCATCGAAGAGTCCGTCATCGACCTCGCTACGTATGAGCGTTGGGAGTTTTCCTCCACGGAAGACCTGCTGCGGCACTTCGATGATAATGTACGCGGTGCCGAAGCGGCCCTGCAAAAGATGAAAGCTGAGGATTTCGACGGCACGTTTGAACTAAAAAGCAAGGGCCAACTAATGTATAGCCAAAGTACGCAAGAAGCCATCGGTTCTACACTCAATCATTGGGTGCATCACCGCGGACAATTGACCGTGTATATGCGAATGAACGATATTCTTATCCCTTCTATCTACGGCCCTTCGGCGGATTCCAAGCCGTTTTAACGTTTTGTCACGCAGAGCCGTAGGCGTGGCATCCGAGGCCGGAGGCCGAAAAAGCGAGTTTAAACCTTCGGACTACGTCCTCGTCCCGACAAGTCGGGATTCACCTTTGGTTCTGAATGACACGATATTTGCACAAAGTTGACAAACATTAGACGACAAGTCATGGCTTGACTAGTGCGTTTTCCGGCTCCCAATCCTCCCCCAACCACTCTGCCGGACTCCAAAACAACTGCTTAAATTCCACCACTTTATCATCTTCCACCACCACGCCTTCTGCTTCCAATAGTTGTTGCATCATCCCCGGCATCGGGAAGTGGTGGCGACCGCTCAATTCTCCTTTACGATTGACTACCCGATGGGCAGGCACCCGGTCGCCGGGCTGGCAGTTGTGCATGGCCCAGCCCGCCATGCGCGACGAACCCAAGGCCAGGAAATCAGCAATGGCCCCATAGGTGGTCACGCGCCCGCGCGGTACTTGCCGGGCTACCGCATGGACTAGTTCATGGTAAGTGGGCGGAACATAATTCATAATTCATAATTCATAATTCCTTGCCATTCCTGCGTCAGTCGCACATACACTTCCCAACCCAATTGTTCCGGACGCTGTTCGAAAAACGGGTCGTCCATCAGCCGTTCCCCCGAAAAAAAAGGCTTGAGCGTGTTGCGTAACATCTTGCGCCGCTGGCCAAAAGCCGTTTTGACCAAGGTGCGGAACTTTCCTTCGTCGCAACCGAGTACAATATTATCGTGGCGGGTCAGGCGGATCACGGCGGACATTACTTTGGGCGGCGGGTTAAAAGAACTGGGTTCTACTGGGAACAAGAGCTCCGTTTTATAGAAAGGCTGCAACAAAACACTAGTGATGCCATACACCCGCGACCCCGGCGGAGCCACCACCCGGTCGGCTACTTCTTTTTGGAACATACCCACCATTTCGGGGATCAACGTGCGGTAGTCCAGCATTTTGAAAAGGATTTGGGAGGAGATGTTGTAGGGAAAGTTACCGATCAGCGAGAACTCGCGCTCGCCGAACACCGTGCGGGGATCAAAGGCCAGAAAATCCGCATAGGTTAAATGGTCGCGCAGGGTAGGGTAGTGATGTTGTAAATACTCCACCATGTCCCGGTCAGCCTCCACGGCGTAGGTGGTGTAAGCAGGATTAGCTAATAGATGCTTGGTCAACATCCCTTGACCGGGGCCTACTTCCAGCACTTGGCCGATCCGTTCAGCCTGTTGCAAGCTGTTGGCGATGCGCTCGGCGATGTCATCGTTTTTTAGAAAATGCTGACCGTAGGATTTCTTGGCGTATATCATTGTTCCAGTATTTTTTCCATTTCCTGCACCACTTCCCCCTTTTCCTGCATTTTCCCAAACCATGCCCGCGCCACATCCGCCTTGCCGGAACGTAAAGCCAGCACCCCGCAAATACCAAAGATGGCATCATCCAGCCGACCCAATAGTCGCCCCGATTGCACCTCGGGCAGGTTCCGAAAAGCCTGGAAACCAGTCTCAAAAGCACTGCCGGGATGGCGTAAAGCAAGGAAACGCAGATCAATGCGCAGAGAATCGGAACGATCATAGTAGCCCCAGATTACCATATCAGCCCCGCAGCGACGAGCCAGGGTCTCCGCATCCCGCGTACCGTTGGCATTGAAACTCGTGAGGAGCAATTTGGTTAATACTTCTGCAGCAATGGGAAAGCTTTTGTTGTTTGCCAAAGTCTGGATGCGCGATTGAATAACGTACTCCGGTTTGGCCTGTCCTTCTCCCACATTTTTAAAGGGCAAAATCAACACCTTTGGGCCGCTGTCGCGAAATTCTACGCAATCTGCTCCGGAAATTTTACCCTTGGCAGCAGTAGAATACAAAAAGCCCCCTACAACTCCCAGAAGCAGCAAAACGCCAATTACCAGCCAAACCATACGATTGGAACGGTCGTGCACCTTGGGAATATGCCCACTATGCAGATCATTTAATATGGATAGCAGCCCGTCGCTGATCTGACTGTAACTGCGCCGCGCTTCCTGAAAAGACAAAATGCCCTTCAGTTCCTGTTGCCGGACGGCGTTGTAGTTACCTTCCAACACCTGCAAGGTACGCACCGTAGCCGCGTAGCGCGGTTCCTTTTCCAACGCCAAAATCAGCGTTTGCAACGCCTTGCCCGTTTCGCCCTCGCGGACGAGGATGCGGGTAGCGTCGAAGATTAGTTGTAGTTCCATAGATGATAAATGTGGCCAATGGAGCAATAGATATCCTTCTCCAAGGTACTGAATATTCTCAAGAAAGCACCACTATCACCTCCCCCTCCCTTTTGGGGGAGGGGTCAGGGGTGGGGTTCACAAATCTCCCAATTGCGGACGAATCAACAGTTCCTCCACCACCGCCGTATCGGACAGATTATAGGCACCCCATACCGCTTTGGCAACATCGGAGGCTTGCATGAGGCGGTTTTCGGGAATATCCACCCCGCGCCACGAATCCGACCAAGTGGCACCGGGCAAGATGGCCGTCACCTTAATGCCCTGCGTCTTCAGTTCCTCGCGCAACACTTTAGAAAGACCCAGCAGCGCAAACTTGGAAATACTATACGAACCGCCGTTGGGGTAGGCTAAGATGCTGGCCACGGAACACATATTAAAAATATGCCCGCTGCGGTGTGGCAGCATCACCGGCAACAACCCCCGCGTGAGGTGGTAGGCACTG
>JAYUXG010000589.1:0-7242 GCA_043753125.1 Saprospirales bacterium
AATGGCTGGCCAACAAATGCCTCGACCCTGCAAATCCAAGCGGCACCTTCTTGGCATAAACCCCCTCCACGCGCACATAATGCCCTGTCTTAATCTGGACACGCAGCGGGCGTTTTTCCAATTTGCCAAGGCGTTGCGCCCGCGCTTTTGCTTCCAAAAGACCAGCACTCCTTTCCGCCGCAGTCGCTAAAACCTCCCCCGCTACAAGGTTGTAAAACTCGACCATAAGGCCCGACAAACCCGATTCAAAACTGGGTAGACCGCCATCTTTTAGTTCCTCTGTAAAATCCCCAAGTTGATCATCTATGCGTCCTTTGACGAATTCGTTTATTTTTGCAATGATGGCGAGATGTTTCATATCTTATTGATTCGTCTCAACAAATATAGGAACTCTTGCCATCTCTTTATACCATACTACGGGGGACAAATCCCTGTTACGCCCTTATTCTATACAGACGGTCTAAAAGAATATTGGTTTTTAGGAAAGGTGTGAATTATGCAACTATCTCCTGAAGTTGTGTAACATCTGTGAATTAAAGGATCGCAACTTTGCACCGCTATTCTTTATCCACGAGTTTAATTCCGATTTAGTATGAGAATTATGTTACTGTTCCTGGCAACAGCGGCCACGCTACTGCTTTTGCCGAACCTCAGCTTCGGCCAGGTGTCACCCAATTTAGGCACCGCTTCCACCTTTTCCTTATTTACTGCCGCCGGGGCATTCAATGGCGATGTCGCCACCTCCGTCATCGGCGACATTGGTACCAATGCCGGTGCCTTCGTCCCGCCAGGCGTATTGGTGGGCAACATCCACGTGCCGCCAGACCCAGCCGCAGTATTGGCGGCCACCGACGTGACGGCTGCTTACACCGCCTTGGACGTCAACAATCCCTGCGCCATTGTCCTGGGCACCCCCTTCGGCAATCAGACCCTCACCCCCAACGTCTACTGCCTCGGCGGGGCCTCCGTATTGGCCGGAAATTTGACTCTGAACGCGAGCGGCAATCCCAATGCCGTCTTTGTTTTCAAGGTAGGCGGTGCCTTATCGACCGACCCATTGTCCACCATTACCCTGATTGGCGGAGCCAGTTTGTGCAACGTGTATTTCTGGGTAGATGGGGCAGTGGAGTTGGGTAGTAATTCCGTTTTTCAAGGAACCATTATTGCGGGCGGGGCCATTAGCCTGTTGTCAGGGGCCGTGCTGCAAGGTCGGGGACTTTCTACCGCCGGGGCCATATCCACCAATGCCAACGTCGTTGAGTTACCCGCTGCCTGCGCTGGGGCTGGACCGGGGCCAGGGTTGCCTCCAACTATTACCTGTCTTGCACCAGTGACGGTCTCGTGTACCAGTCAAGTGCCAGCTGCTAACCCCAACTCCGTGGTGGTGACGGTGACCTGTCCCGGCCCCTTCACGGTAATATCGTTGGGGGACGTCCTGTCGAACCAAACCTGCGCCAACCGCTATACCATCGCCCGTACCTACCAAGTGACGGATGCCTGTGGCAATATGGCTAACTGTGCGCAGACCATCACCGTGAATGACCAGACGGCCCCGACCATTGCCTGCCCGGCCAATGTAGCGGCCACCTGCGCCAGCCAAGTGCCAGCAGGCGATCCAGCTGCCGTCACCACCAGCGACAATTGCGGCGGCGCGGTGACGGTGACCTTTGCCGATGTAATCTCGAACCAAACCTGCGCCAACCGCTTCACCATCACCCGTACCTACCGGGCCACCGACGACTGCGGCAATTTCGCAGAATGTGTACAAACTATTACCGTAAATGACCAGACAGGCCCGAGCATTACTTGCCTGGCCAACGTATCGGTCTCCTGCGCCAACCAAGTGCCAGCGGCCGATCCAACTATTGTTACCACCAGCGACAACTGTGGCGGCGCGGTGACGGTAGTGTTTGTCGGCGATGTAATCTCCAATCAAGTGTGCGCGGACCGTTTCACCATTACCCGCACCTACCAGGCGACCGATCTGTGTGGCAATGTGTCCGTTTGTGTCCAAACGATCATGGTGAATGGCATTATGTCGGCCTCCATTATATGTCCGGCCAACGTAACGGTGTTATGTGCCAGTCAGGTGCCAACGGCCGATCCGGCCAGCGTGACAGTCGGTGTCACCTGTGGAGGTCAAGTCACCGTAACTTCCGCAGATGTAATCACCAACCAAACCTGCCCCAACCGCTTCACTATCACCCGTACTTATACGGTCACTGATGCCTGCGGGAATATGGCGGTCTGTGCCCAAACCATTATGGTAAACGACCAGACCTTGCCGACCATCAACTGCCCGGCCAATGTGTCGGTCTCCTGCGCCAGCCGGGTGCCAGCCGGGAGTACGACCGCACCCACCATAGGCGACAACTGCGGCGGCGCGGTGACGGTGACCTTTGCCAATGCGATCACCAACCAGACCTGCGCTAACCGCTTTACGAACACGCGCACTTATAGTGCCGTTGATGCCTGCGGCAACAGAGCGAACTGTGTGCAGATCATCACGGTGCTTGATCAGAGCTTACCGAACATCAACTGTCCAGCCAACGTGACCGTCTCGTGCGTTGGACTGGTACCAGTGGCCAATACCGCCACGGTTACTGCCAGCGACAACTGTGGTGGTGTGGCGGTGGTTACGCTGCTGGGCGACGCGATCACCAACCAAATCTGCGCCAACCGCTTCACGAACACCCGGACTTACAGTGCCGTTGATGCCTGCGGCAACAGAGCGAACTGCGCGCAAATCATTACGGTGCTTGATCAGACCTTGCCGACTATTACCTGCCCAGCCAATGTATCGGTATCCTGCGCCAGCCAAATGCCGACCGGAAACACGAACGTAGTTATGACTAGCGATAACTGCGGTGGTGGTGCAGTGACGGTGACGTTTGGCAACGCGATCACCAACCAGACCTGCGCTAACCGCTTCACGAACACGCGGACTTACACCGCCATCGATGCTTGCGGCAATATGGCGACCTGTGCGCAAATCATCACGGTGTTCAATAACGCTCCGCCGATCCTTACTTGCCCGGCGAACGTCACTGTCACCTGCGCTGGCAACGTTCCGCCGCCTGCTCCTGCCACCGTACTCGCCACCGATCTCTGCGGGGGGGCGGTAACAGTTCTTTCCGTCGGCGATGTAACCAATGCGATGACCTGCGCCAACCGATTGATCATTACGCGTGGCTACCGAGCCACCGATCTATGCGGCAATTTTGCGGTGTGCGCACAAACTATTACGGTAAACGACCAAACGCCACCGGCTGTGGTTTGCCCGGCCAACGTGACGGTCTTGTGTGCGAGCCAGGTACCAGTGGCAAATCCGGTCAGCCTAACCACGACCGACAATTGTAGCGGTGCTGCGGCGACGGTGACTTTTCTGGGAGATGTAGTTGCCAATCATACCTGCGCCAATCGGTTCAGCATCGCCCGCACTTACCGGGCCAGTGATTTGTGCGGCAATTCCGCGACCTGTGTCCAAAATATCACGGTCTTCGACCAAACGCCGCCGACGATGGTTTGTCCGGCAAATCTATCGGTCTCGTGTACGGCTCAAATGCCAGCGGCCAACGTGGCCAGTGTGGTGGCGAATGATGCTTGCGGTGGTGGTACGGTGACCATGACATTGGTCGGGGAGGTGATGTCTAACCAGGTTTGTGCGAACCAGTATGTTATGACCCGTACCTATCAGGCGACCGATCGCTGTGGAAACACCTTCGCTTGCGCCCAAACTATTGCGGTGAACGATCAAACCGGGCCAATCTTTACCATATTGCCCCAGAACTTGAGTATAGAGTGTACAACGAATACGGACGCCGAAGCGGAAATAAGCAAATGGCGGCTTAATTTCGGGGGTGCCAAGGTAAGTAGCCAGTGTGGCGCGACTGCTGGAATTACTACCCAGTCCTACTTTATTTCTGAAACACCATGGTGCGGCGGTAGCAGTGCCACCTTTACCCGCACGTATGAATTCCGGGCCACTGATGCCTGCGGCAATGTCAAGTCCATGTCCGCTACTTTTTCTCTGGCGGACAACACGCCGCCGGTGATACAGTGCCCACCAGGCAATCTTCTGCTGACCTGTGAACACGACTTGCCTACGCCCGATCCCAGCGCGGTGGTGGCTTACGACAATTGCGGCGGAAGCGTAAAGCTCATGCTAACTATTTCCTCGGTCGGAACGGGTTGTGTAGGCTACCAGCGATCCGTCAACTATTGGTACATGGCTACCGACGAGTGCGGCAACATGAGCAATTGCGACCAATCGTTTCAGATAATGGATTCTATTCCACCCCTGTACAACGGCCCTGCTACCATCAACGTAAGTTGTGTGGATGATTTGCCGGGAGCCGGGGACGTCACGACCATCCTGGCACCGTATATGACCGATAATTGCTCCGATATCATCTGTTTGGGTCGTCTTACCCCACAGAATGGCCTCCAATCGGTTACATATTGCGTGAAAGCCAAAGACTTATGTGGCAACTGGAGCGACAAATTCGACGTTACTTTCCTGGCCACTGGAGTTTGCCAACCGCTCTGCACCGCTTCGCAAACGATATGGGGCACTCAAAATAGTACCATTGGAGGAATCGCCACCGCAGAGGCTGTGGACACCTTTTTAAACCATTATGCCGGAATAAAGGCGGGGAAATTGGCCAAGTCCGTTACCATTACCAGTGCGGATTGCCTGCTTAATCTATTGCCTGGCAATGGGACCACTGCCCAGTTCAGTCCGGGCAAACATACGTTTGGCGTGGACAATGACTGCGAACCTTCTTCTCCGTTGCTGAACAGCAATGGTGGACTGAAGAATGCGCTGGCGGCGAATGTGATGGCGATGCAGATGAATATTTGGTATAACCTGTATTTCAACGACCGCGTCCTGGGCGTGCAACGGCTGGCAAATCTGCCCACTTGTCTGGTAGCCAACATCGTGCTGGACAAACTGGAAACCGACCAGACTTCCGTACAAGGCCTGCTCAATATATCCAACGACTACCTCGCTGGCGTAGGGTTCTTTCCGCAGGGTTTTGGTGATTCTCTCAACAGTGCATTGGAAAACCTGAACAATTACTGGCAAAACTGTCAGCTGAACGATGTTTGTTCCATTGAAATGCGTGGAGTCTCCCAACCAGCAAGCCAACTGTCTCAAGTCCGTCTGGCCCCCAATCCTGTGTCGGATGTGGTAACGATCACTTTTGAGGCCGCCACCGATACCGATTTGCAAGTGCGATTTATTGGCAGCACCAGCATATTAGAAGAAGATTTGATTCAAGTGGTAAAAGGCAGCAATACATTAAGTTTTTCCACCAAGACTTTTCCGGCAGGAGTGTACTCCGTGGTTTTGCAAGATGGTAATGCCTTGCAAACGCTGCGGATGGTAAAAATAGGGGATTAACATATTGCACCTAAGGCCAGACTATTCCCTGCGCCGCACCACAGGAGCCATTCCGAATTTTCGGTGATGGCTCCTGTTTTTTTGTAAAAGGGTGATAACGAGCGAGATGAATTTTTTCCCGAGTATCTGATAATGCTCATTTTTTGCTTTTTATCGATTCCGCCAACAACTTCTTACAAAGGCCCTGTACCTTGCGGCGAAACCTCCTCTAATCTCTCCCCCCCCCACCACTACCAGCTCCCCAGGAAGAGTATATCTCTTGAACAACTGCCTGAAGTTGCTGGGTTCTTTTTTAGTGTACTGCTTATCCAAGGTCAGCAGTAATGTATTTCAATTTGAGGTCAATTACATACTATGTAGTAGGACATTAGACCTTTGACTAAAGCATTAATTTCCAAGTCTAATGTCTATTGTCAAACAATTTCGTCCGACTACTTAATAAATTAAAATGGAAAGCGCATGGAACCAGCATTTCTTGCGACAGCTTTGTTTAAATCTTAATCCAATCATCATGAAAAGCACTCTACTTCTTTTTGTAACCGCCGTTACACTCTTCTCTTTCCCGAATGTACATTTCGGGCAGGCCCCTAATTTGGGGGTCACCTCCACTTTTGCGCTATTTACCGCAGCCGGAGCCATTGATAATCTTGGGCCAACCGTCGTAACCGGCGATGTCGGCACGAATATCGGCGCCTTCAATGGATTTCCGCCGGGCATAATCGTGGGGGCCACGCACGTGGCAGATCCTGTCTCCGCACAAGCGGCTGTCGATGTGGCAGTTGCCTATGCCGCTTTGGCCGGACTTACCTGCGGGGCTGTTTTAGGAACTACCCTGGGCAATGGCCAGATTCTTACTCCCAATATTTACTGCCTGGGTGCCGCTTCCGTATTAGATGGAAATCTCACTTTAGATGCGGCGGGCATTCCCGGTGCCATATTTATTTTTCAGATCGACGGTGCTTTATCGACCACCGCATTATCGACCATTACGTTGATTAATGGTGCCAACTTGTGCAACGTATATTTTCAGGTTAATGGAGCAGTCGCTTTGGGACGTAGTTCTTTTTTCCAGGGGAATATTGTTGCTGCCGGCGCGATCAGCTTCGAAACAAATGCTACCCTGCTTGGCAGGGCACTTACCACCATGGGGGCTATATCAATGCTTAACAACATGGTGAATATCGGTGCTTGCGCTATGTTCGTGCCGCCGACCGTTACCTGTCCCCCTCCCGTGACGGTCTCCTGTGCCAGTCAGGTGCCGGCCCCGAATCCTGCTTCAGTCACGGTGGTGGCGGCGTGCCCCGGTCCGGTGATGGTGACCTCTAGTGACGTGATCACCAACCAAACCTGCGCCAACCGCTTCACCATTACGCGCACCTACACAGTCACCGATGCCTGCGGCAATAGGGCGACGTGTACGCAGACGATCACTGTGTTCGATAATACCCCGCCGACCATCACCTGCCCGGCGGGTGCCACTGTACAGTGCGCAGGCCAGATACCGCAGGGGAGCAACACTGCGGTTGGCACCATCGACAACTGCGGTGGCCCAGTGACGGTGACCTTTGCGGATGTAATCACCAACCAGACCTGCGCCAATCGCTTCACCCTGACGCGGACCTACACGGCCACCGATGTCTGCGGCAACGCGGCGACCTGCGCACAAATCTTCACGGTATTCGACAACACCCCGCCGACCATTGCCTGCCCGGCCAACGCAACGGTATCCTGCGTACCAGCAACCAATCCGGCCAGCGTAGTGACCAGCGACAACTGCGGCGGCCCGGTGACGGTGACCTCCAGTGACGTGACCACCAACCAAACCTGCGCCAACC
>JAYUXG010000590.1:0-2950 GCA_043753125.1 Saprospirales bacterium
TGGATTTTTGATAAAGATTTTCAAGTTTTTGCCCTTTTTTCTTGTTCGATGGTGATGCTTTTTTGGTGGATGGAGGTGTTTTTTTATTCGGTGCCTGTGGCTTGGGGGGCATAGGTTCTGCGTTGATTTTATCGTCGATAAGTTTCTGCGCCTTTTTCATCTCTACTTTGATGGCGTGCGCTTTGGCCGGGCCATACACCAGCGCAGCGTTGAGCAGGTTGATCGCCTTGACAAACTGTCCCTTTTCCAGCTGGATGTGGGCCTCGTCCATCATATCCTGGTATCTGGGAAAAGATCATACAGCAACCAGCCAGTTGTTTTACTTCGTTATTGAGAGGGGCAATCCTGTTGTGATAATATGCTTCGAAGCCAAAAATAACGCGCCGCCTTCCCTACTTACCTGGTCAGCAATTGCGCCAGCCAGCGTGGCAGCCGCCAAGCCGAAAGGCTGTGAGCCGTTTCATTAGACAGGGTAGAGGCAGGTGTTTTGGAGGTACTCTCTACTTTTACGCCCGTATGGGTACCCCAGTGTTCTTCCACGGGTCGTAGATGCTCTTTGCCCGTAACACTTGGGTCTTCGCGGGAACAGCAAATGCGCACTAAAATCAATGAGTAATTATCGTTAGATTTTTCCGCGCATCGCTGGCGGATGATTTCCACTTTTGTCTCATCGCTTGATTCTTGGGCCAGGAGTTGGAGCAGGTCCTTATTGGGCAGACAATCCCAAACCCCATCGGTACACAATAGAAAGTAGTCGCCGGTTTGTAAGTCATCAGAGAGATAGACATCTGCTTTGGTCGGCTTAATCGTGTCGCCCTGAATGGCACGGGTGATGACATTCCTGGACGCCCGCTCCGATTCGGCAAGGAGGCCTTGCTTTTTCAGTTCGACGACCAGAGAATGGTCTTCGGTGCAAAACAAGATATGCTCCCCTCGAATGTGGTACACCCGCGAATCGCCGATGTGGGCAATGCTCAAGCCGCGCGGTTGCACAATATCCGCCCGCAAAGGCTTTTTACATCATTGGCCGTTACCACGCGCCCACGCCGGACCAGTGCATCCTGCAAAGCCTGCGTTTGTTCGCTGGGCGACATGCCATTTTTGCCTCCCTTGGTGGCCGTCACCAATTTGGTCTTGGTTGGGTCAAGGCCAGCGATGGGTGGGCTGCCAACCAAGGCCGTGTCCGGCTGCAGGTCATTGGCGGCTTCGCCATCCGACACCCAATAGTGGACTTCCACGTCCAATTGGTGCTGTGCGCCGGGCTTGACAAAAACATATACGGCGTTGGACGGGCTTTGTTCCGCCGCCGCGTGGCCATCTTTCGAGATGCGTTGTCCAATGGCTTCGTGCAATTCCTCCAAACTGAGTCGAGTACCCAGTTTTTCCACCATCTCCCGGTCGCGCTGTTCTTGACGGAATACCGATAACATATACGACATACGCTCCCAGGCATTGTAGGCATCTGACCGGCCACCGCCGCCATAGCGGATACTATAAGCCGGTTGATCGCTTTTTAGCCGGAGCAATTGGGAGAAGTTCATCGGGGCAATGTCCGTCTCGTTCTCGCGGTTTTTGATGGTTTGGATGCCGCAAAACAACCCCTTATCTGGTCGAATGGCGAAGGTTTCCCAGCCCAGTGACCGGGAGAAATAGGTATCTTCATCGGTTTTTTGCACCACTTTTCGGTTGATAACCGGAAAATGGTTCAAAGCGGCCACCATATTGCGCTCTACATCGGTCAGTTGAATAGCGTAAGGCAGATCGATACGCAGCCAGGCAAAATTGCCTTTTAAGGTCGCCCATTTTTCCGTCGTGCTTCCGGTATCGCCGGAGACGGCGACTCAAGGCCCAGCATTAAGTAACCACTGCCGTACTCTTAGAAGGTATGCAGCAGCAGAATTTGCCGAAAAGAGTTTTTCATAATTAACCTTAAGTAAACCGAAAAAAGCAGACAGTTTTTGTGAAATTAATCTTTCGTTTTTTCGAGCGGGTAATGGTATGGAAATGTGGCTTTGAGGCCAGGCCTGCACCTTCAGACTGGCGCAATCTTAAAATTTTGCTCCCACGGAGACATACCACGTCCGTCCGTCGCCCGGCAGCAAGCCCGGGCCGGGATAGCTACCGGAACGGCGGGTGAAATAAGCCGAGTCATACAGATTATTGATGCCCGCGCGGACCCGGTAACGTTTCAAAAATCCATATTGAACATTCAGGTCGGCCACATCGTAAGCAGGAATCAGGCCGGCCTGCGCGTTGGCCGTAGCCTTTTCGGTATTGCCGGCATCGGCAAAGACGCTGCCAGTGAAATGGTGCTGATAAGCGATACTGAAAGACCGTTTTGCGTAGGTAATGCCGACCCGGTACACATAGTCCGGCGCATACTCGACCCTCTTTCCGGCCAGATCACTTTCCGTCAAAGTCTGCGTCTGACTATTGTACAGCGTGACAGGAAAATGCTGATAACGCGCTTTCATCCGGGCCAGAGAGCCGAAGATGCTCAAGCTGCCATACCGCCCCTGCTCGTCGGAAAACAGGCGCAATACATCGGCTTCCACGTATGCTTCCACGCCCCGGGTGCGCGAAATGCCTACATTTGTCCGGAAATTAAAAGGCTGGTTGTCGGCGTCGAGGCGGACTAGTGTACCGATACGGTTGTCATATTTCAATTCAAAAACGCTTACGTCGAAATTCAACCAGCCGTCTACCCTGCCCCGGAATCCGAAATCCAGGTTATAGCCGTGCGCATCTTCTAGATTATCATCAACAACATCGGTCGTAGCGCTCGGCGTCAGATCGCTGTACAGCATCGGGCGGTAGGCCTGTGTCCAGTTGGCGTAAAAATTGCTCGACACACCCGATTTGTATTCAGCGCCAACCCCTGCCAAAGCAAAAAAGCGTGTCTGTTCGTCGGGCATGATAGTTTGTTCATTGCCACTGCTGATGTTGATAC
>JAYUXG010000591.1:0-7225 GCA_043753125.1 Saprospirales bacterium
CAGGGTCACCTCGAGCTGATCCATACGGCCAAGCGGCAGGGCGATGTGGCGGTGGCCAGTATTTTTGTAAATCCCACGCAGTTCAATGACCCGAAAGACCTGGAAAAGTACCCGCGTATGCCAGAGCAGGATGCGGCCTTGTTGCGCCAGGCCCATTGCGATGCACTGTTCATGCCTTCGGTGGAGGAAATTTATCCGCCTGGGGTAGACCTGACCGTACACCTTGATTTTGGCTCTCTGGAGCAGGTCATGGAAGGCATCTTCCGTCCCGGCCACTTTGTCGGTATGGCCACCGTGGTGAAGCGGTTGCTCGATATTGTGCAGCCGCACCGTTTATATATGGGCCAAAAGGACTTCCAACAACTCAGTGTTGTACGCTCCATGTTGCGCCAGCTCCATTCGCCCATCGAACTGGTGATGTGTCCAACAGTACGGGAAGCGGACGGACTGGCGATGAGCAGCCGCAATGTGCGGCTTCGTCCGGACCTGCGCGTGGTGGCCCCAGCGATTTACCAAAGTCTGCTGGCTGCCCGGGCAGCATTCAAGACCAAACCCGCTGATACAGTGCAGGCCCATGCCTTGCAACAAATGCGGGACGCAGGTCTACAGCCGGAATATTTCGAGTTGGTGGACGGTATAACGTTGCAGCCGGTGGCGCATTGGGCGGACGGTCAGTTCGTAATGGCCTGCACGGCTGCCTTTGCCGGGGAAGTGCGTTTGATCGATAACTTGGTTATCAAAGAGGAATTAGAGGAGGCTAGTCGAAACTAAGTACCACCCGGCTACGCGAGTCCTGCCCAATAAATTCTGCCCTGACCGACTGGTCATTTTGTTTGGTCTTTTGCCATTGCCTGACCCGCCAGCCAACCGCCCGTCCAGGCAGCTTGGAAATTGAAGCCGCCGGTGATGGCATCAATATCCAGCACTTCACCAGCCAGAAAAAGATGGGGGTGCAACCGGCTTTCAAAAGTTTTGAAATTTATTTCTTTGAGCTCCACCCCGCCAGCGGTAACAAACTCCTCCTTAAAGGTGCTTTTGCCAGCAATTTGAAAAATGGAAGCGGTCAGATGTTGCACTAGTTGCTGCAAACGGGACTTGTCCAGATCCGCCCAGCGCAGGGTGTCCGGCACATCTGCGGCAATGAGGATTCTTTGCCAAAGCCGCAACGGCAGATCGAAAGCAGGGTGTGCGGCCACGGTCTTTTTACCTTGGCTAATTTTCAAGGTTTGTAGATGGACACCGGAATCTTGCGGCGAAATATTACCTAACCAATTTATTTGCAATGGAAATCGATAGTCCAACCCATGCAAGTAACGCGCTCCCCAGGCCGACAAACGGAGAATAGCGGGGCCACTCAATCCCCAATGGGTAATCAGCAGCGGGCCTTGCGCCGACAGCTTGGAACCAAGAAGGGAAAGGTGGGCGGATGGCACGGACACGCCGGCAAGATCGCGCAACCGGGTGTCCTTGGTATTGAAAGTAAAGAGCGAAGGTACTGGCTCTACGATCTGGTGCCCTAAGCCGCGCAGCATCTCCCAAACGGCGGCATTGCTGCCACTGGCCACCATGATCTTATCAAAAGTCATGAGTACCTCACCATGAACTTGCAGCTGCCACCCGCCCGCGTGGTTCAGTATAATCCGTTCTACACGGACACTGGTACGCACTGCTACCCCGGCTTGTCGGGCGGCTTGGCGCAGACAGTCCACAATCGTCCGGGAGTCATCGGTGATCGGGAACATACGCCCGTCGGCCTCGGTCTTGAGCGGTACGGCACGCTGGGCAAACCAAGCCACCGTTTGCTCTGGCCCAAACTGCATAAATGGCCCTAGCAGTTCGCGGCTTCCCCGAGGGTAGTGCTGCACCAGGGTGCTTGCATCGAAGCAGTGGTGCGTCACGTTGCAACGTCCGCCACCGCTCACCCGTACCTTTTCCAGTACAGCCTTGCCCCGCTCAAAAATGGTCAGTTGGCAGTCCGGGTTGGCTTCCGCACACGCGATGGCGGCAAAAAAGCCCGCTGCTCCGCCGCCAATGATGGCAATTTGCATAATTTTTTAAGAAGACGTTGGATGATTGGGCTTTGGAGGGGCGACCGTTTGATAATATGCCTTGGAGAGTCACGAGGTAAAGAAGCAAGGCATTTACGTCTAATCAGGCCGCAAGATTGCGAACGCCGTGCTACTTTTGCAAATGATTACCCGACTATACACGAATGACTATATTCCTGTGCGCCTCTTGTTTTGCTTTGGCTGTTGGCTGGTCCTTGCCCTTATTTATTTGCCCGCCTGCGGTGGCCCTGATGCCCCACTCGATGCCGATACCCGGCAACGCATCGACTCCAGTGCCGCCGCGCAAATCCGGCAAATCAGGATTAGCCTGGATAGTCTTTGCCAAGCGCAACGTTCGGCCCAGTTGCCGGTTCTGATGGATTCCATTCGGCGGGTTCGGCTACGGGAAATCGAGGAAAAACTGAGGACGATACCACGCTAATGGTGCTTGTTATGGCGGCCAAGATTGAAATCAAAGCCCACCGCGCCCATTTTCTCCCAGAAAAAAATGTTTTGGTTGGCACGTTCGGGCTGCTCGTTGTACAGCAATATGTCGGGCAGGGTGATATAGCCGGCCTTCGTCTCGGCCATTAGGAATAATCGTTTCAGCACGTACAGCCGCAGCCCAAGTTTGCCCGCCAAAGAATAGCCCGCTAAGTGGAACTTGTTGTTCAGGCCGTGACCAAACACGTGGACATCGGTGCGCGGCACCACCCAAATACCTCCCAAGCCGGCCAACAGGTGCAAGGCCAAATGAGGGCGCGTCCATTGCAGCACCCGCAGGTGATATTCCAAGTCCAAGTTAGCGAGGTTCAGCCCGTCGGTATGCTCGAAACGCAAAAAATCTTCGGTGAGCCGAACAGGCCTGCGCAAATAAGTGCCAGCATATTGGGGCGAGGCTTGCTCACTGACGATGCCGGACATTTGCACCGTTTGTTCATTCACCACCACATATTTCAAGTGATCCACCCCGACAGAAATGGCAAAATGCCGCGTCAAAAAAAAACCGAGCCGGTAGTCGTACTGCGGAATAGAAATAGTGGTTGGCCCAAAATAGGTTTTGACACTAAACTTGGTCGGTCGGTCTTTGGCCGCCACATTGAAAAGTGTAAAATCATATTCCAATCCGGAAAAATGGATGTCGCTCTTGGAAAAAGTGGCTCGGTTGTACCCCCAGTAAAAATAAAACCGCTGGAAACCAGTAGTCAGATCGACTTTGGGAAACCAGGATAGTCGCTGGCCAGCAGCATTTTGTGAAAAAGCCAGGGTAGGTAATAACATGGACAGGTAGCCAGCCAGCAGCAGTTTAAGGAATGGTCGCATGAAGGGTGTAGCATTTTTGTGTTTGAAAAGGCCCAAAGGTAGAACCGCGCAGTGCGTTTTAGGTGGTAATCAAAGCCTGGTCTGGCCTAAAAAGACACCGGGTATTGCAGAATGCGCAGTAAATTTGTTGGAATTTTTTCGGGCCGACCAGCCGCTGCCTATTCGGCTTAGCATCAGCCTAGTATTGACTTTTTTTGTTTCAAATTTTTTTTTGAAAAAACGCCAGAAAACATTCACATTCAAACATTTTGTTTAATTTTGTCCTTGTTTCCCACCATCACATAAACAGCACCATAACCATGTCCGACGAAAAAGAAAAGGAAAGTAAACTCAAAACCTTACAAGCCACTATTGACCGCCTTGACAAGACCTACGGCAAGGGTACCATTATGCGCTTGGGCGACCGGCAAGCCATTGAAGTGGAAGTCATTCCCACTGGTTCGCTAGGCCTCGACATTGCGTTGGGTTGCTATGGCTTGCCCAAGGGCCGGATCATCGAAATCTATGGCCCGGAATCCTCCGGCAAGACGACGTTGGCCATCCATGCTGTAGCCGAGTGCCAGAAGCGGGGCGGTATTGCTGCCTTTGTGGATGCCGAGCACGCGTTCGACCGCTTCTACGCCGAAGCACTGGGCGTGGATGTGAACAATCTGCTCATCAGCCAACCCGACAACGGCGAACAGGCCCTCGAAATCACCGAGAACCTCATCCGCTCCGGTGCGGTAGACATTATCGTGATCGACTCGGTGGCCGCACTGGTACCCCGCGCGGAGATTGAGGGCGAAATGGGTGACTCCAAAATGGGCTTGCAAGCCCGCCTGATGAGCCAGGCCATGCGCAAACTGACCGCCAACATCGGTCGTACCGGCTGCTGCTGTATTTTTATCAACCAATTGCGCGAGAAAATTGGAGTCATGTTTGGCAACCCGGAGACGACGACAGGCGGTAACGCCCTGAAGTTTTATGCTTCGGTGCGCCTCGACATTCGCAAGAGTGGTGCCGCTTTGAAAGACAAAGAGGGCAACCTCGTGGGCAACCAGGTAAAGGTGAAGGTAGTAAAGAACAAACTGGCGCCACCGTTCCGGATTGCTCAGTTCGACATCATTTTTGGAGAGGGTATTTCCAAGGTGGGCGAAATCGTTGACCTCGGTGCGGAGTACGACATCATCCAGAAAAGCGGGGCCTGGTACGCATACCAGGGCGCAAAGATTGCGCAGGGCCGCGATGCCGCCAAGCAGTTTTTGAAAGACAACCCGGAGGTGGCCAAGGAGATTGAAAACAAGGTAAAGGAAAGACTGGCTGCCGGTGGCAGTGCGGCGAAGCAAGCCGCTGCTTTGGTGGCGGCTGGTGGGGACGACGGGGAGGAGGATTTTTAAAGGTTAGTATCACAGATATTATAGATAAGCCACCCCGAAACACCGGGGTGGCTTATCTTTTTAAAATCCACCATCTTTATTTGTTTGAGCAGCCAATACATACATTTGCTCGTCCTGCTACCGGCCTACTATCCCGATGAAATACCGGGATGTTGCCGTACTCCACTTATAATTTCGCCACTTTCCTTATGACCATTCACTTCTACCTCCGCTACCATACCCGCCTCGGCGAGTCCTGTCTCGTCAGCGTTGGCGATCAGTCCCCCGTGCCGCTGGAATACCTGAACGAAGAGTTCTGGTACGGACACCTCAAACTGTCTGCCCAAACTGGTGACACCTTAGTCTACCGCTACCACGTGCAACAAGCCAGTGGCAACCTCACCACCGAATGGGAGACGGAACGGGCTTTGCCAATAGCGGATTTGGCCGCTGATCGCCAAGTACAAGTAGTGGACTCCTGGAACCCCGCCGACCTGGTCGAAAACGTCTTTTTGACCAAACCTTTTCAAACGGTTTTTCTCAAAAACGCTCCGCTCGAAACGACCAAGAAAAGCCCTCCCTTCACCCACTTTTTCCGCGTAAAGGCCCCGCTGCTGCAAGGCGACGAGGTGCTTTGCCTGGTCGGGCACGGCAGGGCTCTCCGCCAGTGGGACACCGCTGCCCCCCTGCTGCTCCGCCGCGAGGGCGGGTGGTGGACCATCCGTTTGGACTTGGCCCAAGAGGATTTTCCGCTGGCCTACAAATATGGCATTTGGAACACCCGCACCAATCGCTTTCTGGGTTTTGAAAATGGTGCCAACCGTACTCTCTACGAATTTTCTCCTCAGGATGCGCCCGATCTGACCATTCTGCACGATGGCTTTGCCCGTTTGGCCCGCCCGGTGTGGAAAGGTGCAGGCGTGGCCATTCCGGTATTCAGCCTGCGGAGTCAACGCAGCTTCGGCATCGGCGAATTCACCGATTTGCCCGCCCTGGTGGACTGGGCCAAAAGCGTAGGTCTGAGACTCATCCAACTGCTGCCGATCAACGATACCACCGCTAACCACACCTGGACGGACTCCTACCCTTACGCCGCCATTTCGGCCTTTGCGCTGCACCCGATCTACTTAAATGTGGAAGAAGTGGCCGGCAAAAAACACGCTGCGTTATGGAAAAAATCGGCCAAGCGACAAACCGAATTAAATGCCCTCGAAGTAGTTGATTATGAGGCGGTTCTGCAACATAAATGGGATATTATACGCCAATTGTACGACCTGCAAAAGGCTAGTTGGATTAAAGACCCGACCTATCAGGTCTATTACGCCGCCAATCGGCACTGGCTTGCACCCTACGCGGCGTTCTGCTGGCTGCGCGACATGAACGGCACGGCTGATTTTAGCCAATGGTCAGCCCACGCCCAATATGTGTCCAAGGACATCGAGGCCATGTTATCGCCTACATCGGCGGAGTTCGACCAGATCGCCCTGCACCTTTTCGTACAGTGGCACCTGCACCGCCAGCTCCAGGCCGCGACCGACTACGCCCACGCCAGTGGCCTGATCGTGAAAGGTGACCTGCCGATCGGCATTTATCGCTATTCCTGCGACGCCTGGGTAGCCCCTGCTCTGTATAACATGGACGCACAAGCGGGTGCCCCCCCCGATGATTTTGCCGAAAAAGGTCAGAATTGGGGCTTTCCCACTTACAATTGGGCCAACATGAAAGCCGATGGATTTGGTTGGTGGCGGCAACGTTTCGAGCAGATGAACCTGTATTTCGACGCTTTCCGCATCGACCACATTCTCGGTTTCTTCCGCATCTGGAGCATCCCGCTGGACGCGGTGGAGGGTATTTTGGGCCAGTTCGTGCCAACTATTCCGGTCACGGAGCGGGAAATGCGCGCACGCGGCATTGCCTTCGATCATGACCGCCTGGCCCGGCCTTACATCAGTGAGCGGGTACTATGGGATTTTTTTGGAGCCAGTGCGGTGGCGGCGTTGGGCTTTCTCCAAAAACGGCCCGATGGACGCTACGATCTGCTGCCGGCGTTTGCCAGCCAGCGACAAGTAGAGGCACACTTTGCCGCGCAGGAGCCGACTGAACAAAACAATCGGCTGCGGGACGGCTTATACGGCCTGCTTTCCAACGTTATATTGCTCGACCCCGCAGTGCCGGTGGCCGCCCCGGAAGGCAGTGGCTGGTCGGGTGCCTTTCGATTTGGCATCGAAAAGACCTCCTCGTTTCAGCAATTGGACGGCCAGACGCAACAGCAACTCCGCGCACTGTACCTGGATTATTTCTACCAACGGCAAGATGACTTTTGGCAACGAGAGGCTATGGAAAAACTGCCCGCCCTGAAGCGGGCCACCAAAATGCTCATCTGCGGTGAAGACCTGGGCATGGTGCCGCACTGCGTTCCGGACGTAATGGCCGAACTCGGCATCCTCAGCCTGGAAATACAGCGGATGCCCAAGCAGGCTGGTGCCACTTTCTTCCACC
>JAYUXG010000592.1:0-7223 GCA_043753125.1 Saprospirales bacterium
ATAATGCTGCCTATTTTTGATCAAAACCTACAAATACCCCTCCACCGCTTCCACCGCCGCCGCCAACCCATTCGCATCGCTCCCACCCGCCGTGGCAAAACCCGGCTGCCCACCGCCACCGCCTTTCAGGAATTTGGTGGCCAGTTCGCGGACCATGCTACCAGCATTCAAACCTCTCTCTTTCAACAGACTATCGCTGATTTTAATGCTCAAGGCTGGTTTGCCATCCGCCGCGACCGACCCAAAAGCGACGACCGCATGACCAATCTCCCGCTCCATTTCCACGGCCAGGTTTTTAATGGCATTGCTGTCGTACAGGGGCAGTGTGGTAGCGATCAGATTGATCCCGTTGATCACCCTCACTTGTTGGCGCAAACCTTCGCGCAAGCCATTGGCCTGCTCCTGTAGAAGACGGTCGTTTTCTTTCTGCAAACGCTTATAGTTGTCCTGCAAGTCCAGGATGGCTTTCGGCACGTCTTTGGCTTTCAATACACTGTCAATATCCGCTATCTTTTTTTCCAGCCCCGACACATACATTTCCGCGCCTTCCGCAGTGACCGCCTCCAAGCGGCGCACCCCGGCGGAAACCGCACTTTCCCCAGTGATTTTGAAATAGCCGATCTCTCCTGTGCGGCGCACGTGGCAGCCGCCGCACAACTCCCGGGAGTAGCTGGGATCGAAGGTGATCATGCGCACCGTCTCGCCGTATTTCTCGCCGAAGAGCATCATCGCACCGGACTTCTTTGCTTCTTCGATGGGCAGGTTGCGGGCCTCTTCCAGGGCGATGTTTCCCCGGATCTTCTCATTGACAATCTGCTGGATTTCGGCCAATTCCTGGTCGCTTACTTTTTGAAAATGGGCAAAGTCGAAGCGCAGGGCGTGGTCATCCAAGTAGGAACCTTTTTGCTGTACGTGGCCACCCAGTACGCGACGCAGGGCAGCGTGCAGCAGGTGGGTAGCCGAGTGGTTGTTCTCGGTCAGGCGGCGTCTGCGGGCATCTACTTGGCAACTGACCAACTGGTTTTCCAAGTCGTAGGGCAGTTTATCCACTATATGGATGACCAGCGTGTTTTCTTTTTTGGTGTCCAGCACTTGGATTTTCTCGGTGCCAAACATTAGCCATCCCTGGTCGCCCACCTGTCCACCGCCTTCGGGATAAAACGGCGTTTGGTCCAGCACCAGTTGGTATTGTTCGGCACCCTTCATCACTACCGTGCGGTACTTGACGATGTGCGCATTTTGCGTTTCCAAGTCATCGAAGCCCACGAACGCCACGTCGGATTCATCGGTCAGTGCCACCCAATCGCCCACTTCTTTGGCAGCATCCTTGCGCGAGCGGGCTTTTTGCTCGGCTAAGGCTTGGTCAAAACCGGCATCATCCACCGACCAGCCTTTCTCGCGGGCAATCAAACGGGTCAAGTCAATCGGGAAACCAAAAGTGTCCAACAGTTCAAAGGCTTGATCGCCACCGAGGATGTCGTCTTGCACCTCAATGTGTTCCATCCGTTTCAAACCGCTTTCGAGGGTGCGCAGGAAGGATTTTTCTTCTTCCAAAATCACTTTAGCCACAAAATCAATCTGCGCCTGTAGTTCGGGGAACACGTCGTCGAACTCCTTGGCCAGCACGGGACACAGCTGATAAAGCACCGGCTCGCGCAAGTTCAAAAATGAATAGTAGTAGCGGACGGCCCGGCGCAAAATGCGGCGAATGACGTAGCCCGCCCCGGTATTGCTCGGCAGTTCGCCATCGGCAATGGCGAAGCTCACCGCCCGGAGGTGGTCGGCCACGACGCGCATGGCCACATCGGTCTGTTTCCAATCGGTGGTCCCGCCCGGATACGTGCCAGTGTAGGCAATACCGGACAAGCTTTCCAACAGCGTAAACAAGGGCCGCCAGAGGTCGGTGTCGTAGTTGGAACGGGCACCCTGCACAGCGCGGCAGAGCCGCTCGAAGCCCATGCCGGTGTCCACCGATTTGGCGGGCAGCTCTTCCAGCGAGCCGTCGGCCTTGCGGTTGAACTGCATGAACACGTTGTTCCAGATCTCGATCACGTTGGGGTCGTCGGCATTGACCAAGGCCTTGCCGTCGGTTTGGACACGTTCTTCGTCCGGGCGCAGGTCCACGTGGATTTCCGAGCAGGGGCCGCAGGGACCTTGGGCGCCCATCTCCCAAAAGTTCTCTTTTTTGCCGAAGGGCAGGATCCGGTCTTCGGCCACAAATTGCTTCCAGGTATCGAAGGCCTCTTGGTCAAACGGCAGGTTTTCCTGCGCATCTCCCTGAAAGACAGATACATAAATGCGGTCTTTCGGAATTTTATAGACTTCGGTAAGCAGCTCCCACGACCAGGCTAGTGCATCTTTTTTGAAGTAGTCGCCAAACGACCAGTTGCCCAGCATCTCGAACATGGTGTGGTGGTAGCCATCGAAGCCCACGTCTTCCAGATCGTTGTGCTTGCCAGTTACGCGGAGGCACTTTTGGGTGTCGGCGATGCGCTTGGCGGGTGGCGTCTGGTTGCCCAAAAAGAAGTCCTTGAGCGGGGCCATACCGGAATTGATGAACATCAGCGTGGGGTCGCTCTTGGCCACCATCGGGGCGGAGGGGATGATTTTGTGGCCTTTGGAGGCGAAGAAGTCGAGGAAGTGGCGGCGGATGTCGCGGGAAGTCATTGCTTATAATGTGGCAAATGTGAAATGTGGCCAATATGACCAACAAAAAAGCGAGCGCAAAGGTAAGGGGAAGGGTGGGGAAATGGTTCCCGGAGTTAAATCCGGTGGCGAAGTTGTTGGAGTGTACCCTTAGTTTAGGCTTCAGATGCCAAACTGAAAGGAAAGTGCATCCAATACAGATTCTTGTAAGGTGGGATCGGTGATTTCTCCATACTCCATGGACAGGCGTTGTTTATCGAGCGTTCTGACTTGATGGCAAAGTATGATTGACTCATTCTTCAACCCTGCTACCCCTAATTGGCAGCAAAACTTCATTGGGGTAAATTACACGACCAGGCTTTCTTGAGGTAATTGGCAATGCATTTACGCAGTTGAGTACCTTATTGACCTCATTTTCGCTGATGACTAGTACTGGGCGGCTTGTCGCATTAATTCCAATTGCTTCTCGCGAAGTGCCGTGGAAAGGGGATTGCGTCCGCTTTTCGTCGTGCTAGCGCGTTTTGCCTTCGATGTTTTTTGCGCATAAGGTATGCCCAGCCGCTGCGCCAGTTGCAACAGCAGAGCAAGGTCTTGGGGTTGGGTGACTTGGAAGGTGATTTCGGTCATAATATATCTGATTTTCTCTCAACAGAGTTGCCGAGGCGTAGATTCGTCAAGTAAAATTTTCATGGAAAATATCGGCTGAGGCGAGCGAGGTTTTTAGGGCGTAGCGCAACAACAACACCGCTTGCTCGTGTCGGACACTATCAAAATCGTCCAAAAACTCTTCAAGGGTATGCCCACCTTCCAGATAATCAAACAGGTATTTAACCGGCACGCGGGTTCCGGTGAATACTGGTGTGCTTCCTAATATTTCGGGGTCTATGTT
Organism: Saprospirales bacterium; assembly: GCA_043753125.1. Lineage (GTDB taxonomy): Bacteria > Bacteroidota > Bacteroidia > Chitinophagales > Saprospiraceae > M3007. The sequence continues at coordinate 3,536 of JAYUXG010000592.1, forward strand.
TATTATCTCTTGTATCTGCATAACAGCGATTCTCGCTATTATAAAAATAAAAATATGATTTTATCAGGGTAAAAAGTATCTACATTGGTCTTCAAAAAGCGAAGAAAAATGATAGATAAGTTATTACAAGGCATCAAAACCGCGTTTTCAAATGTCAAAGAACACCGTTATAAAAATGCTCAAATAGCCTTAGATAACTACTTGCAAAGTGCTTTTGCGATGTTCCATTTGAAAGACCCCTCGTTGCACCACTATCGGATAAATTATCCCGAGCGCGAAGCGAATTTGGAACGCATCTATCAGATTAAATTTTTGCCTTCTGATGCAGGGATGCGCGAAGCAATAGACGGCACCCCGCCCCAGGATATTCAAGCGATTTTCAAAATACCTTTACAAATTCTTGATGATGAAGGGATTATGACTTATTATAAGGTATTGGGCCGTTACAACTGCGTTTTGTTCGATGGGACGGAGCATTATTGTACGAGCAAAGAGCCTTGTGAACATTGTCTGACAAAAGTTCATCGCAACAAAAAAGGGGAAATAACAAAAACCACCTATCATCATCAAGCCTTGGCAGGTGTTATGGCGCACTATGATCATAAAAAGGTTTTTCCGGTGGCTTGCGAGGGGATCATCAAACAAGATGGAGAAACAAAAAACGATTGCGAAATCATTGCGGGTAAACGCATTTTGCCGATGGTTAGGCGTATGTTGCCCAAAGAATGCTATGAATTATTGGGTGTTTTTGATGGTTTATATCCCAATGGCCCCTTTATTCGATCTCTCCAAGAAATAAAGATGCGATTTGTCATTGGCATTCAAGAAGGGTATGTATTGATTCTGCGAGTTGGAAGAATGGGGCTTTCTTCTGCCACCAGAACAGCGATAATATTCGAGGGCAATTTAGTGGATCAAAAAATCAAAACTTTATTTTCAATAAATACTGAAAATTCAATAAAAAAGTTTAACTTTGTGCGCATAAACCAATCAGATTATGCAAACGATTGAAAATAAGGTCATTATCTACGACGACGTGTGTCCTATGTGCCGGGCCTACACCGCTGGCTTCGTCCGCTTAGGCTGGCTCCGACACCGTACCGGTTTCGCTGATGCCTCGCCCCATCTTCTCCAGCATATTGATCTTGACCGCGCCCGCCACGAGATCCCGCTTCACGACACCTTGACCGGCGAAACCCTGTACGGCCTGGATGCCCTGTTTTTCTTGATCGGACAGCGTCTGCCCTGGTGCCAACCGCTGTTTCGGCTCCGCGCTTTTCGCGCTCCCCTCTATATCCTCTATCAAATTATCACTTTCAACCGCCGCATCATTGCCGGGAGTGCCGCGCCCGCTTCGGGTTTCGACTGCGCCCCGGATGTCAACCGCTTTTACCGTTGGCTGTACATTGGGTTGGCCTTGACAGCGGCGGTACTGCTCGCCCTGCCATTGCTGCCCAATGCGCTGATTTTATGGCCCGCCATAGTGCTGCTGCACGGGGCCGTCCTGCTATTGGGAATGCTCCTGCCAAAACGCCTGGATTTGGCGGGGCATGGAGCCACTATGTTGTTGGTCCAGGTGTTATTGCTGCGCTTGCTGCCGGAAGGGGTGGCCGTGCAGGCTGGAATTCTTGCCCTCATAGGGTGGATGTGGGGCCAGCGGTTGCCCTTATTAGCGTAATCAGTTCTCTACCAGCGGATTGCTTTGGATGGCATTGACCGGCACGCCCGGCAAATTGAAAGGCAAATGGATGCCAATGAAATAATTGGGTCGGTCCAGGCCAAAATTCCAGTTCCAGCCGACGCTGAGGATATCGCGGAAGATAGTGGCGGCAATGCCCGCCGAAAACTCCGGGCTGCCATCCAGGTCAAAATCCGGTGCAGCGGTGTTGAGTCCAATGCCGGGGTCAAGAAAGTTGTTGTAAAATTGCGACCGGCGGCTACCAAACTTCAGCAACAGGGCCGCCGATGGCGCGAAGCGAAACTGCGGGGTGCCGGGCGGTGCCTCCAGAGTGTAGGGGTTGGCCATGATGAGGCCAACTTTGGTAATGGAGTGCGCGCCCACCAAAAGCATCTTTAGCCGATGCACCTCCACAGTATGTCCGGTCAAGCGGGCAGTGGTGGTGTCGTCGCGCCAGCGGAATACCGCTTTGATGAGGATTTCGTCGCCGGACTTCCGTTGGCCGGTGGATTCCAGGTCAATGATGCCCACCGGCGGAATATCGCCCAGATCGAAAGCCGTGATTTCGGCAGCCAATTCTTCCGAGGTGAGCGACACCTTGTTCAGGTATTCATAGGGAAATTTTTCCACCAACTGCCGGATGCGCCGAAGGTCACGCAGGACACTTTTCAAACAGGCATTTATAGTGCGCAGGCGTTGATTGCTCGCCAAGATGGTAGTGTCGCCCACAGCGGTGTTGAAACGTTGGGAGATCGTGTCCAATTTAACGAACGTAGTAGCCAGACGACTCTCCCAATCCGGTGCTTGCATGGGTGACCAGTCGCGCAATTGCTGTTGCAAACTGGTAAAAAGCGGCACGATCTGGTCGGTCTGTCCGGCCTCGAACTTTTGCAGGCTGACTTTGAGATCGCCGGACAAAGACTGGATGGCCAGCTGTAGTTCCGGACGGATGCGCTGGATGCACTCAATGGATGGAAAAGATTGGAGCAACTTCTCCTTATAAGCATTCAGCACCCTTCGGGAGTCATCATTGAGGCCCTGGGCTAGTTGTCGGCAAGTCTCCAGCTGTGTCCGGTCATTTTTGGATAAGGTAGTGATCCAGCGGTTGACCGGGAAATACTCTCCGTTTTGAAACTCGTCGAAGTTCTCAATATGGATACGCGCACCACCCGACGCATCGCGCCGGAAAGCCGCTATACTGAATTGGATCTGACTGCTCTGCTTTATTTCGCTTAGTTCCCCCGTCACTTCCTGTAATTGCTCGCTGAAACGCTGCAAGCTATACACAAAGCGGTCAGGCGGATTGGGGGCATCGATAAAGCGGTCAAAATATTCCTCGTTGTAGCGGTCGAAATCAGTCGATAATGCCGGGTCGGCAATCACCTTTTGCAGATATGCTTCTACTTGATCGAGCAAGTCGCGCTGTATATTCAACCCTTCCGTCCACTGTTGGGTCAATTCGACGATGCGCTGTTGATTGATCAAAGCATCGGTGATACGCAGTACTTTGTCCTGCAACAACTGGTTCCTGAAAAACTGTGGAAAACGCGCCTGCCCTACCGCCTGGATTGCCGCCATATCCGGCCGGATTTCCAACTGGCTGTTGATGTCTACGATGGGTCGCCCACTTGGCCGGATGTCGATGGAGTCACGCTTGGTGCTGGGCAGTTCGCGCAGCCGCAAGATGGTGGGCTGGGCGGACAGCTGTTGCCCAAAAAAGAGTATGAGGAGTAACAGCAGCCCGGCTTTGGCCGCCTGCACGATTTTCAGGCTGACCGTGCCAAAGGTTAAAGGGTCAGTTTTCGACAAAATGCCGACCAGTTTGCCTGTGGGCGATATAAAAATGCACCGGACTTGATCGTAGTCGTGGGGGATGGCCGCACCCAACCAAGTGGAAATAGCCGGACGCAACAGGGTATAAGTTTTCACCCACAGCCCTTTGCCGGGGGTGATGCCCGCTCCAGGAATGGTCAGACATTTATCGACAATACCGGCCCCGCTGGCCACCTC
>JAYUXG010000593.1:0-7219 GCA_043753125.1 Saprospirales bacterium
AGCCTGAATTGGGGGCGCGAATAACGAGACGAAATTGCAACTTGTTCTTTATCAATTGATTATTAAAATGAGTTTACCATAAACTAGCCGCGCAGTACCCAAAATTTCGGAAAGAATAAAGTGGAATGCGCCGAGTTATTATTACAAAGTAGATCTATTGACCTTTAACCTTCGCTCCTTTCAAAGAGTACACGTAGTATTTCATAATGAGGCCATTGTAAAAATACAGTCTCCACTATTGGAAGGCGATTATAAAGACCGGAGAATGATGTATTTTAAAAATATAGCAGCAGTGGAAGATAATCAAGAAGAATTAGAAAGAATTTTGAATGCATACGTGGATTTAGTGGAAGATAGTACTCGTTAATAAAGCCAGCGAATCATTTTGATGCGATGAAAGAAATTTCTGTACACACTTATTCTTAATTTCATTGGCTATGTCCGATGCTGAAACACGCTATCATACCATTGCCGAGGCATTACCCGAGGCGAAGCCCGGCAAAATGTTTGGGGCGCAATGCCTGAAAGCACTCAACGGCAAAGCCCTGGCCTTCTTCTACCGAGACGAAATGGTCTTTAAACTTACCAGCGATCCCAAACAGGAGGCCCTTGCCCTCGACGGTGCCCACTATTTCAACCCGATGGGCGACCGCCTGATGAACGGCTGGGTACAGGTATCATTCCACTATGCCGACCGCTGGCCGGAATTTGCTGCGCAGGCACTGGAGTATGTTAAGACGCTGCGCTGAACCCCGCTCTTGCCTTTGCCTGATGGGGCGGGAATTTTCCAATTTCCATCTCCCCCGACTTGCTTTATCAACGCAAATTGTTTTATCTTCGCCCACATTTTGTTTCAAAAACAGCATGACCCATGGGCGAACTAAAAAATACCGTAAAAAAGGGGAACTTAGCGGCCGTAAAAAACGGCGTGAAGGTCAGTAAAACGACGACTCTTCGCCTGAAGGAGGCTTTAGCGAGCAAAAATGAGGCTTTGGCAGGTAAAAAAGATACGCAACCTATGACAGAAGTAAGATATACCGAGGACGAAATCAGGTCGCTCGACTGGCGCGAACACATCCGCTTGCGCCCGGGTATGTACATCGGCAAGCTCGGCGACGGCAGCAGCCCCGACGACGGCATCTATGTACTGCTGAAAGAGGTAGTGGACAATTGCATCGACGAGTTTGCGATGGGCTACGGCAAGTCCATCGATATCGCGCTGAACGAACACGGCGTGACGGTGCGCGACTTTGGGCGCGGCATCCCGCTTGGTAAGGTGGTGGATGTGGTATCGAAGATCAACACTGGCGCGAAGTACGATTCCAAGGCGTTCAAGAAGACCGTGGGTCTCAACGGCGTGGGTACCAAGGCAGTGAATGCCCTGTCGGAGTATTTCAAAGTGACCGCCATTCGGGAGGGCCAGGCGAAATGGGCCGAGTTCCAGTTTGGCAACTTAAAGAAAGAGAGCAAGATAGAGCCGATCAAAGAGGACAATGGCACCATCATCCACTTCAAGCCCGACAGCGGGATGTTTCGTAATTTCCGCTGGGTGTTCGAGTACGTGGAGCAGCAGATGTGGAACTACGCCTACCTCAACGCGGGGCTGAAAATCAACTTCAACGGCAAGACCTTCGTCTCCAAGCATGGCCTGCTCGATTTGCTGGAAAAGAAGACGGGTGCCGAACACGTGCGCTACCCAATCATCCACCTGCGCGGCGAAGACGTGGAGATCGCTATGACCCACGGCGACCACTACGGCGAGCAGTACTATTCTTTCGTGAACGGCCAGAACACGACCCAGGGCGGCACCCACCTCAACGCCTTCCGCGAAGCACTGGTCAAAGTGGCCCGCGAACACTTTAAAAAACAATTCGACGCCAAGGACATCCGCGAGAGCATCATCGCGGCGGTGGCGGTGCGGGTGGAAGAACCCGTGTTTGAGAGCCAGACCAAGACCCGCCTCGGCTCGTAGCGCATGGCCCCGGATGGCCCAGCCGTGCGCACCTTCATGAACGATTTCCTTTCCAAAGCCCTCGACGACTACCTGCACAAGAACCCGGAGGTGGCCAAGGAAATGCTCAAGCGCATCCAGCAATCGGAGCGCGAGCGCAAGGAAATCGCCGATGTCAAAAAGATCGCCAACCAACGCGCCAAGGCGGCCAATATCCACAACAAGAAACTGCGCGACTGCCGCTACCACCTCAACGAAAAAGCCACGGAAGAAGCGCGGCTGGCCAGCACGATCTTTATTACCGAGGGCGACTCGGCCAGCGGCTCCATCACCAAGGCCCGTTTGGTAGATAGCCAGGCTGTATTTAGTCTGCGCGGCAAGCCGCTGAACTGCTTTGGCATGACCAAAAAAGTGGTCTACCAGAACGAGGAGTTCAACCTGCTGCAACATGCCCTCAACATTGAGGATTCGCTGGACGACCTGCGCTACAACCGCGTGGTAATCGCCACCGACGCCGACGTGGATGGGATGCACATCCGGCTGCTGCTGCTCACTTTTTTCCTGCAATTCTTCCCCGATCTGGTGCGCAACGGCCACCTGTACATCCTCGATACTCCGCTGTTTAGGGTACGCGATAAGCAACAGACTTTTTATTGTTACTCCGATCCCGAAAAGCAAAGGGCGATTAAGAAACTGCGCGGCAAACCGGAGATCACCCGCTTTAAAGGCCTGGGCGAAATCAGCCCCAACGAATTCGCCGACTTCATCGGCGAGAACATCCGTCTGGACCCGGTGATCTTACCGGAGGACACCAACTTAGACCATGTACTGAGCTACTACATGGGCAAGAACACGCCGGAACGCCAGGATTTCATCATCGAGAATCTGCGGGTGGAGTTGGATATTATTGATACGCCGGAGGAAGAGGCACAGATACAGTCGGAGGTGGTCGGGGAGGTGGTGTAGGGTTTGGATTAGAACCTTGAAAAACTTACTTTTGCTTGAAAAATCATCCGGTAAGAATCTATAGAACTCATTACCATACAAGTCAAAGACAAGCAGCGTAAACGTTTCCTGTTGCAATTGCTCGCCGAACTCAACTTTGTGGATATCCTTCCCAACGCTTCTAATTTGACTCCCGAGGAACGCCGCTTCGTAGCCAGTCTGCGGGCCGCACTCCGGGATGTAGACCTACATCAAGCGGGTAAAATCCAATTAAAGACAGCGCAACAACTTATTGCCGAGATATGAACATCGTCGTTGCTCCCACCTTCGAGCGTGACTTGAAACGGCTTGTAAAAAATACCCTTCGTTGCGGGCTGAATTTTCTGCCTTGGTAGAAAGCCTTATGGATGACCCATTGCAGGGCATCCCGTTAGGTAAAGACTGTTTTAAAAATCCGTTTGCGCATCGCCTCCAAAAGACGTGGCAAAAGTGGTGGCAGGAGGGTAATTACCTGTGTAATAATCCTGAATGATACTGTCTATCTATTGACACTTTATGACAAGTCAGCGCAGGCAAGCGTTGATGACCAGCGATAGGATGCGCTGCTCGAATTGGCTGGGCTGGTTTGATGTATTCCATTTTTTATATGAGAGAGGATATAATAGAGATATTTCTTTGTGTGTCTTTTCTTCTATTGGTAAGTGTTAGTTTTTTTATAAAAAGTGAGCGTTGGAAATAATTATAAATGTCTCTTAAAAAATCACAAATCCCAATTACACCACTGTGTGATGCTTACCGCAATACACCGCGAGGAGGGAGGTTTTCTACTTTTTTCATAGTAAATATATAGCAGGTACTCGGACCCCTGTCGACCAGATAGCCCAACCTTCCATCCCCTCAAGCCCGCAAAACCCAAATATACCAAACCAAATTACCAACCATCAGCCCCAAGTAGCAACCCAACAGCCAACGTTTCGGAACAGACCATAAAACCATATAAACCAAGATTGGCACCACCACGCCGATCACCAGCGAAATGCCGATATAACCCCAACCAGTCGTTTCGGCCAGCCAATTGAGGGCGCGGATGTTGGCGTCATAGAATTCTTCTGACCACTCGGCCAGGGGTTGTTTTGCAAGATAGTAAACCAAGGGAACGAGCATATGCAGCGCCAGCTACCAAAACCACCGTCGCTGGCGTAGATACACGATGCCAAACCAGGTGGCCGGTAGCAGACCGCACTAAAGCAAGATGTTGATTTCGCTATAGCGCAGTCCGGTGGCGGCGCAACAGGCTTGCAGCGACTCCACGATGGCGTTAAAGAGCGTTTCGGACACTGGCTTACTGCTTCTTCGGCTCGTTCAGTTCGATCACGTAGCCGTCCGGGTCGGTGATATAAATCTGCCACGCCTTATCGAACCGCTGCTGGCGGTGGTAGGGCCAGCCTTTGGCTTTCAGGTATTCTTCCACGGGATTGGCATCGGCGATACTGAGCGCAAAATGCGCCCCGTTGCGGTCGTTGTTGGCCACGCTATCGGCCCGCCCGGCGAGCAGGTGCAGCTCTTGGCCCGGCGCGATTTTGAACCAAGCACGGATGGCTTTTAGGTTGTCCGGCACCGCAATCGGCTCTAAACCAACCAATTCTCGGTAAAAACGGACACTGACTTCGATGTCCTTGACGGACAGGGCAACGTGGTTGTAGCCGCTGATGGCGATCTGGCCAAACAGCGCAGGGGTAGAAAAAAGGGCCAGGACAAGCAGGAGTAAGCGCATAGCAAAGCAGAATTTAGGCGATCAATGTACGGCGATGCCCGGAAACTTTTCGCGGATTCCGGGGTTTTGGAAGGGTTTATTTATCGAGATTTGCCCCCGTGAGCAACATCCAGCATCTTCTGCAAACCTACCGCCAGTCCACCCAAGCCGTTCAACTTGCCAAAGCCCTCGCTGTTCCCAACGCCCGCGTCCAGCTCAATGGGCTGATCGGGTCGCAGACCGCCTTTGCGTTAGCGAGTGCAGCCACGACCAAAGGCAGTCCTTTTCACCTGTGCATCGCCAATAGTAAGGAGGAAGCCGCGTACCTACAGAACGACCTACAGGGTATTTTGGCGGAGCAGACCATCCATTTTTTTCCCGATAGTTTCAAGCGGCCATCTTTTTTTGAGGAACTCCATTCCACGCAGGTACTCCAGCGGTCGGAAACCGTGAATAAAATAACCACTCCCGAAGCCCCCCCTAGCCCCCCCATAAAGGGGGGGGACGCCACTCGCTCCGCCGCAGAGGGAGATAGTCGCCAGGCCACTTCGAATGTACTCCCCCCCTTTACGGAGGGGCGGGGGGGGGCTTCTCCCGTAAAGGAAGCCCAAATTATCATTACCTATCCGGAAGCCCTGTTTGAAAAAGTGGTCGCGCCGGAGGTCTTGCAGAAGAGCCGCATCGATGTGGCCAAGGGCGAAAAACTGGATGCCGATTTCATGATCCAGGTGCTGGTGGAATATGGTTTTGAGCGCGCCGATTTTGTGTATGAGCCTGGCCAGTTTAGCATCCGGGGCGGCATTATTGACTTGTTTTCTTACGGCAACGACCTGCCTTACCGCATCGAGCTCTTCGACGACGAGGTGGAGACCATCCGCATTTTCGACCCATTGACACAGTTGTCCAAGCAGAACATTGCCCGCGTAAGCATTGTGCCAAATCTGAACACTCGTTTTCGCAACGACCAGAAGGTGTCGTTCTTGCAGGTGCTGCCAGCCGATACCGTGCTGTGGATCAAGGACTTCCAATTTTTGCTCGACCGGCTACAGTACTGTTTTGAGCGGGCGGAGACCTTCGCCGCCAAGTTGAGTGCCCTGGATTCTGCCGAGCTGCGCGAGGTATTCCGCGACCGGGCTTTTTTGTACCCCGGGGACGTGGTAGAGGAGGTACGGGAGCGGCGTTTGGTGTTTACCGAGAAACAGGGCAAGGCCGTGGATATGCTGGTTCCCGCTTCCTGATGAAAAAGGCGAACCTCCTCTTCTACGCCTGCATCGCGCTCAACGCCCTGCCGGTGCTGCTTTTCCAATTCTTCCCCAGCATGGACGGCCCTGCGCATCTCTACAATGCCAACATTTTGAGGCACTTGTGGGCGGGTCAGTCGGAGGTATTGCACCAGTGGTATACCGTCAATCCGGCACCAGTCCCCAACTGGACCAGCCACGTGCTGCTGGCAGCATTTGGGGCATTCCTGCCCGCGTATTTGGCCGAAAAAGCCCTGCTGTTGTTGTATGTCGTGGGGCTACCCCTGGCGTTTCGGGCCTTCGTGAACCGTATTTCGCCGGTGCATTCGCCGATGGTGTATTTGATTTTCCCCTTTGTGTACAACTACTTGTTTTGCCTGGGTTTTTATAATCTTTCTTTATCGATTGTCTTATTATTTGCTGGGCTGGCGATTTCGATAAAACAAATGGAGGCCCCTTCCACCAGCGGTTGGATGATCCAAATGTTCTTGTTCCTCCTCACTTACTTTACCCATCCCTTTAATTTTACGCTATTGGCATTGGGCGCGTACGCCATTTGGGCAACGCATTTTTTATTTCTACTTACTTTCCCGCCCGCGTCTTATTGGCACCGCTTCCGATTGTCTCGTCCCCATCTGTTGCGACTTGGTTTGGCCAGCTGCATTCCCATGGTGCTGTTATTTCATTTCTACGCTACCCAGCATTTTCCCAATAGCGGGGAACGGCTGTCTATGGGTGAACTGATGCGCTTTCTGAAAGACGTGCGTCCGCTTATTTCGTATCACTATGAAAACGAATTGCGCCTAACGGAACAGCTGTACCACTTGTACATAGCGTTGCTGGCTATTGTCTTCTACGAACGCATCAACGAGGTGTCAGGCCAGTGCTATAACAGGTTGGAAAAGTGGAAAAGGCTGTTTCGCCCCAGTGACCTCTGGCTGGGTATGGCCCTTTTTATTCTTGCTCTGTTATTCGCAGTGCCCAACGGGGCCAGCGCGGGCATGATGTCGGACCGTTTTGCCCTGTTTTTCTTCCTCTTTTTGGTGGTTTGGCTGGCTGTGCAGCCCTTTCCGCGTTGGTTGTGGCGGGCGGCCACCGCACTGGTGTTGATCTTGAATTTTGGCTTGGTCTATCGCTACCTTACTGTTTCCAAAAACTTGAATCGATTGGTAGCGCAATGTGTGGCGGCGAGCCGACAAATCGACGCTGGCAGCACGGTACTGCCATTAAACTACTCGGAGAATTGGCTGGCCCCGCATTTTTCCAATTATTTAGGCATTGAAAAGCCGATGCTGATCCTGGAAAACTACGAGGCCGACATGGGCTGGT
>JAYUXG010000594.1:0-7203 GCA_043753125.1 Saprospirales bacterium
AGCCTGAATTGGGGGCGCGAATAACGAGACGAAATTGCAACTTGTTCTTTATCAATTGATTATTAAAATGAGTTTACCATAAACTAGCCGCGCAGTACCTGAATTCGCGGGGGGAAATTATCTTTGTTGTCCTTAACCCAATGTGCTTTGCACCATTTTTCCAAAACAAGGTGTGCAAATTCAAGTTCCAAATGCAACAGAAGTTGGATTTAGGTTAGCGGATTGGAAGAACTCAATCGGAAAGAAATAGCCAATTGAATGTTGTTTTTATACTTTGTGCCCCACAAAATTAACCCGCCCCAATCATTACCCAACCTTTCCTCGCCACTTTTTTCAAACGAAAAAAACCGCCATCCCCTCCCCAAAGGAAAAGATGGCGGCCCCAAAAAAAGCAATTCTACTGCTTTACCCACCCCCGGGTAATCACCCCACGTCCATCGGTAAGCGTCAAAAAGTAGTTGCCAGCCGCCAACTGGTCCACTGGCAGCGACCATAAATTTTCGCCCGCTACAGTGCGCACAGTTTGGCTGTCCACCTCTTTCCCCATCGCGTCGGTAATCAGCACCCGCAGGGATTGGTCGCCCACTTCGGCATCGAAGCGCAGATTCAGCACATCTACTGCCGGATTGGGGCCGAGGGCTGCGATGGACAGGCCCGATAAAGCAGTGGGCGCACTGAATACGCCAACCGTAGAGGCCGACAAATAATTGACGGACTTGGTCAGTGGCATTTCGTTAAAAAGCGTATCAAAACCGGCGATGCGCGTCTCGGAGGTGCCGCTGGTGTAAGTGATGGACACCACTGAGCCAACCTGATTGGCCACGAACCAGTCGTAACTAGTAATTTCCGTCTGGCTGATGAATTCAACACCCCCACCAAGAGCAGCGGAATCCTCCTGCGTGGACACCAGTTTCAAGCGGATGGCATTGGCAAAAGTGCCGAGCGGCGTAATCAAGGTGCCATATCCGTCGTAGGTGACGGTGCGCGACCCAACGCTCTGAAACCCAATGGCTGCCAATTGGTAGGCGTACTCCTCGGTGTACGAGCCATTGAAGGCCAGGGGCGTTTTCAAAAACACATCGGGGTCGGTGTACTCTTGCAGAAAATCCACGCTACCGCCGCCCAGTATGGAAAACTGGTTTGCCTCCTTCCGGAAGTAAGAATAGACCGCCGTGTCCTCGCCGATCTTGGCGACGATGTTGGCGGTGGGAAAATTAGCCGCGTAGGGCGTTCCCACTGGCGAAATAAATACCTGCTGGGTTACCTCCAGCCCGGCTTGGGGCTGCAAAGTGGAAAAATTCCAGGTTTGGTTGGCACCCGCACCGCCTTCTTCAATGTTGAGGAGGGTATCAGCGGTGTTGAACGTAATCACGTCGCCGATGTCGGGAAAGACATTGTTCTGCAAAGTCGGCTGCGCAAAAAGGGAGAGGGCCGCACATAGAGCGGCAAAAAAAAGGAGTTCTTTTTTCATCATGATGAAGATTGTGTAAATCGGTTAGTAAGTAATTGACCGGAGTCGAACGCTAAACGGGCAAAACGCATTCGCATTTTATGACCCCCCCAAAATTTAACACCTAGAAAAATCAAAAAGGTGTGCTGTTCCCTTGCAAATTGATTTTTTTCAAATAACTTTGCATTTCAAAGTTCTTTCAACATGGTCCACTCCACCTCTTTTCCAGCCGAACCCTTCGATGCCGCTCCTGCTCCTAAGGCACAGATTTACACTCCTTTAAAAGACGCTTGCTACATCACCGGGCTGGTCATGCTGGCTATTTCGCTGGGCGTTTTACTGGTACAACCATCGCAGCGCGGTGGCGATTCGTTCGGTGTCTTCCTGCTGCATTACGGGCTTGCCCTGGGCTACGCTATTTTTTTGGCCGTGAATGGCCGACTGCGCTGGTGGCTGTTTGGTGCCAAGCGAGCCGACTACCCTACCCTTTTGCTGTCACTGCTACTCTGGACGGTAAGCTGCTTCGCGCTCAACCGGGAGGTGGTTATTTTCAAGCCCAGTGCCGATTGGCTCAACGTGCATTTCGCCATCTCCGGCGCGGCCTGTATTGCTTACGCTTGGAAAGAACAAATGTCTGTGGCGGTCCGCAGTATACTATACTTTATATTGGCCGCTACAGCCTTATTGTTTGCTTATTACGCTGTATGTACCCTGCCGATGTTGGTTGCGGGTGTACTGGCCTTCTGGTTTTTCGGACTGCCGTTGCACGGTTTGATTCCAGTCATTTTTACCGTTTATCTAATCCTCTTGCTGCGAAATGCCGTCTTGGACAGCCCACGCCAGCGGTTGCCGGTCTTTGCCGGGCTGGCCTTGCCTTTGGTAGCCGTGCTGTGGTTCGCCGGGTTCTGGTTTGTGCTGAACAAACAGGTGGTGGATGCGCTCCGGGAAGTACGGGTGCAGGGCGATACCACCCTGCCGCGCTGGGTAGCGGTGAGCCAACGCCTCGAAAACACGCCCACAACCGGTAAAATGCTGGAAGCCGTGGCCACCGGCACCATGCGGCGGGGGGGCGACTTTGCGGATATGCTCTTCATACCCGGCAACAACGCCGAGCATAACGACCCGTTGATGCAGGTCGCCGGTGCGGTGTCGCCCATGCCCGACCTAAGCCGCGATGAGTGCGCCAGCATCTACGCTTCGCTGTACGATGGCCGCCACTTACAAGAAGAACGGCTGTGGTCGGGCAATAATCTGGAGACGAAGACGGTGTCCAACAAGGTGCTATTGGACCCCGGCCACCGCTTGTCGTATACGGAGAAGACCCTGACTGTCGGCCACAAAACGCTTGGCCAAGACCGTGGCTCCGCTACACAGGAGGCGATCTATACTTTCTTTCTGCCGGAGGGCGGAGTGGTCACTTCGCTGTCGCTGTGGATCAATGGGAAAGAAGAACCCGGCTTGCTGACTTCCAAGTCCAAGGCCAAAGCGGCCTACACGACCATTGTGGGCCAAGAACGCCGCGACCCCGCCCTAGTGCAGTGGCAGGAGGGCCACACGGTGCAGGTGCGCGTTTTCCCGGTCACGCCCGACCTGCCGCGCCGTTTCAAAATCGGCATCACCGCCCCACTGCGGTTGGACGAGCAGGAATTGGGCTACCAAAACGTCTCTTTCGATGGGCCACCCGCCTTACTGGCTACCGAACAAGATTCGCTTTATTTCTTGAAAAATGGTGCTTTTACCGATGTACCAACCTTTTTCCACCAAAATACTGCGACTGCGACTTACGATGGCGTGTACCGCCACACTTGGTCGGCGGCTTGCCAAGCCGCACCGCTTTCGCGCACCATTTTTTCTTTTGATGGAAAAAACTACGCGGTGGCCCCTTACGCCCCGCAACTGGAAAATTTTCGACCGGAAAAAATCTACCTCGACCTGAACCGGGCGTGGTCGACCGCCGACTGGCAAGCGGTACGTCCACTGCTCCAAAACGCTGTGGTGTACGTGCCGAACGCCGACGGTTTTGACCTGTTGACCGACAACAACGCCACCCAGTTGTTCCGCAGGGCCAGGCAGCTGCGCTTTTCCATGTTCCCATTTCACCGCATCGAGGCGGCAGAACGGGCATTGGTGATTGCGAAAAGCGCGTTCCCCACCCCACGTCCGGTGGACTTGGGCGACGCTTCGTTCCGGCAGCACTTGCAAGCCATGTCGGGCCACCCACCGGTTCGGGTATTTCACTTGGGCGGTGAACCGTCCGCTTATTTGCAGGCTTTGGCGGAGGCCCGTACCATCCGCTACCAACTGGTGGATGTGGATGGCTTGGAAAATGCCCTCGCTGCGGGCGTTTTTCCCCAGAACCTGGAAAATGAACACACAGTAGTACTGCCTTCTGCCGGACTGCTGATCACAGAACAGGATACCGCCACCACTGCGACCAAAGCACCTGACCACCTGTTTCGCTTGTTTGCCTACCAGTCTATTTTGCGTGATCTGGGCCTGCAACAGGGCGAGCCGACGGACTTGGTGCAACTGGCCGAGCAAGCCTATGTGGTCACGCCGGTGAGCAGCCTGGTCACTCTGGAAACGCAGGCCGACTATGAACGCTTCCACATCCAGCCTACCGAGACGTTGAATTCATTGGGCAATGCCTCGCTGGGCAACGCTGGCTCGGTACCGGAGCCGCACGAGTGGGCGTTGATTGTTTTGCTGGCGATGGCGGTACTCTGGTCGGCGCGGGGAAGCTGGCGGTAGTTTTAATGCTCTCTTGGAACACCCGGATTTTGTCATTTCCGAAAAATCGGAAATGACAAAACTTAGTCTGCCCCAGCCCTTCAATACGATATTCGTCAATTCTCATGAACACAGTGCGCCCACCCCTCCTTCTCCTCGCCTGCCATATTGCCATCGCTGTCTTCTGGATCAGTATTGGCTACCTGCGCAGCGACCTGACTTTTTTGGCCGGGCTGCTGTTGCTGCCAGCGGTGACGTTGGTGCGGCAGCCGGGCGTGGGCGGTTGGCGTTTCGGTTTGCTGGCCGTGGCCTGTGCGGGCCTGGCATTGGTCATACCAGCCCGCACCTTCCACTTTTTGACACTGGCCTTTTCCGCACTTTTTGTTTTTGAAAACTGGAAAGGGAAGATCAATGCCGCGCCGGTGCTGGTCGTGCTGCTGCTGACCGCTGTGGTGAAAACGATGAGCATTATTTTGGGTTTTGGTATTCGCCTGGAACTGAGCCACTTGGCTGCCCAAGTACTACGACTGGCAGGCTGGGCGGCCCAGGCCGAGGGCAACGTTATTGTGTTTGAAGGTCGCCCATTTTCGGTGGACCCGGTCTGCATGGGCCTGCAAATGGTGGACATCTCTTTTCTGTTCTGCTTTTTTCTGCTGGCCCTATTCGAGCGACGCTTGGGCAAACGATTGCCCTGGCCAGCATTGTTGGGTGTACTGGCCGCTACCGCCGGATTGAACGTGGCCTTCAATTTTCTGCGTATTCTTTTGCTGGTGGTAGGGAACATCCCGCCGGAAACGGTGGGACACGATTTGGTGGGATTGATAGGATTGGTACTGTATGTTTTTATTCCCCTGTGGTGGGGCATACGTTGGGCCTATCGGCAATGGGGAATAACTGGCTTAAAAGAACAATTGGAGGAGCGTGACATGCCGATTTTTATCGGGAAAGCAAGAAGGCAATGGGTAATTGCATCTTTTTGGCTACAGCTGTCCTCGACTGCCCTGGTTGCTTTTTTCGCTTTCACACAGCATGGGGCAAGCCCGGAACACGTTGGTACCGAGTACCCAGCCATTACGCCAGTCGGCGTTCCGGTATCCTGTGTGGCACAGCCACTGGCCGACGGGGTGGTGAAATACACGAGCGATAGTATGTTGATTTATATAAAACCGATTCGTGGCTTTTATAGCACGGAGCATTCGCCGCTGATCTGCTGGGCAGGTAGCGGCTACCAGTTTGGGCAGGTGTGGGAGGCGACTGACGGGAAGACGCACTATTACGCTGGTTTATTGGAAAAAGGGAGCGACCAACTCTACACTGCCTGGTGGTACGACAACGGGCAGACGCGCACCATCAGTCAGACGCGCTGGCGGTGGCTGGACTTGGGCGGAGCGGCTGGTTTTTCTTTGGTAAACGTGACGGCGCGCGATAAAGAAGTGTTTGAGCGACAGGTGCAACATATGTTGAAAGAGTAGTTTTGGTAGGTTGCAACCGCCAATCCGTTAAATTCAATAAAATTATATTTGTTTCAAGTATAAGTCGAGCGGATGGCCTTTATAGACACGGGTACTTTTGTTGAAAATATCTGCCATGAAAAAAATTGTTTTGTTAATCATTGGTATTGCGGCCCTCTTCTCTTGCAGGAAAGAAGTTAACCACAACGACTACCTGGAGGCAGTCTGTGTGTTGCCGACAACCTCCATGTCACTGGAATTCCTTGATTTCTATTCCAAACAACCCTTGGGCAATATGCGAATAAAAATCTCCGGGCAACCTTTTTGGTCGCCATACGGTCCTGACTTAGTTGCCAAGTTGGACGCTTCTCCTTCTGGCATTTTAAAATACAGTTTTGACCACGATAGTTTGACTTCCTATTATTTTGATGTTCTACTCAATGCGGATACCAGCTATATCTACCCTTGGCGGACCTCCATCAAGACCGGATGCAGCCATGAATGGAAAATATTGATGAAGCCGGTCCACCATTTAACGGTCACTTTAAAAAATGATGGTCCAGACACGTATAGCACTACCTATTTATACGTAAACAGGTGGCAAAAAGACGCCTCCAAATACCAAAATCCAGACATCGATAAAAATCTCGGCTACTCCTTTGGGACTTACCTGCTGGACAGTGTCCCGCTTGGATTTGAGCAACAGATCTTATTCAAAGTCGTCCCGGAAGAAGAAATAGAAATTCAATTTGGAACGGGCGACTTCAAGAAAGTCCAAAAGATACGCACCGATGCTTCTAATGCGAGCGCGGTTACATTTTCGATCTAAATACCATAATGATTCAGGAGACAACGACTAATATCCCCATATTCCCACCGTTGCATGCAGACGCCGCTGGCTACTTTGGCCCCCAAAGTATGACCTGGCGGCTGTACCGCGAACCTATTCCAATCATCGGCGGGGTGCGCGCGCTGCTGTTGCAGATCGCGCACCCCGCGGTGGCGGAGGGCGTGGCGCACTTTAGCAACTTCAAACAGGACGCGCTGGGCCGTGGCTTTCGCACTTTTTCGGCGATGGCGATGATTTATTTTGGTGACAAAAGCCAGGCGGACCGGGTAGCCCAACGCCTCTGGCGGGTACACAGTGCCATCCGTGGGCCGCTGCCCGATGGGCAAAGCCGCTACCAGGCCACCGATCCGGCCCTGCTGCTCTGGGTGCTGGCTACGCTGACCGAGACCACTATCCAAGTGTTTGAACAGGTACCGCTCCAAGGGCTGCCCAACGATTGGCGCGAACAATTCTATGAGGAAAGCAAGGTAGCCGCTACCTTGCTGGGCATTCCGCTGGAAGCGTATCCGCCTGATTTAGAGGCTTTTAGACAGTATTTTTTGAAAATGCTGCACTCGCCGCTCTTAGGCAGCTCCCCCAATGCCCGCGAAGTCGCGCAGGCTATTCTTCAGCATCGGTTTACGCCGACTGCGCTGGCCAATCTGCTGGCTGCCGGTGGGTTGCCGGAGCCGCTGGCATTGCGCTTGGGCGTACAATTGCCTACTAATTACACCGTCCGTTTT
>JAYUXG010000595.1:0-16759 GCA_043753125.1 Saprospirales bacterium
ACAGTGGGCAGAAGTCCGGGAAACGCCGGTATTGAGTTATTACGTCAACGGAAATATCGATACGACGTTTAGCACCACTTTATACCGGTACGAACGCAAAGTCCAGCATTACAACCGGCTGCGGTCCATTAGCATTCCGCTGGATGTGCAGTATCGTATTCCTATGAAACACTGGACGGTGTGTCCTGCTGCCGGATTGCAGATACAAGTCTGGCAACAAGCAAGGGGCATTGTTTTAAATAACGCCGTACCCGATGCAGAACTTTATCCGGCCATCTACGACCATGCTTTTAATGTAGGTGTACGTTTCGGCCTTAGCCTGGAAGTGCCTTTGGGCCAACGCACCCGCTTCGTAGTAGAGCCAGCTATCATGATGAATCTTGCCCGCCGCACCAAGGCTGCTTATGCGGCAGAACGCTTCCAGCAGTGGGGGGTAAATATAGGGTTGGTTCGGCAGTGGTGAGGGAAAGATAAACCATCAGTTTACAGCAAAACCAGCAATATGCGGGCGTTTGTAGGGGGCCTGAAAACCCAGTACGATGTCTTCCTTGGGAATGCCTTTTTCCAACAGCAGCTCGGCCACGATCAGGTCAGTGCCGTCGTATTGCAGCCAGACCTTGCCATCGGGTTTTACATCCACGTGGAGAAAGCAGCCGTAGGTGCGGTCGTAGTCTTCATGCCAGCCATTAAAGTAGAGCAAATAATGCCCATGCTCATCATCCGTAACTAGTTGAGTTTCAATATTTTTTCGTTCCAGCGATTTACCAGATAAAGTGATTTCGCTTGCCAGTTCACGGACGATTTGCTTATACTTTATTGACTTATCCATGCGCTGATCGTATCGTCTAATGGATTGAAAATTATAACGTGAAGCATTTCTGCTTCGATTACTTCGCGCACAAACGCTTCTTCAAAAAATTCCCGATATGTATCTGCTGAAACAGCCAAAAACAATTTTCTGTTTGGCTCAAATTTGCGCAGCGCATACCAGTAGAATTTAAATTGACCAAGTACTTCGTAAAAATCGTGGAGATGGGACAGGTTAAGAAAACTCTTTATCTCCACTGCAATCTTTTCGTTGCCACGCTCCGCGCCGAGCAGTACCTCCGTACCCAAGCCAATTTTTAGTTCTCTTTTTCCGGCAGGTACCAAGAGCGGGTCATCCGTTATCTTCCAACCGTCTTTTTCCAATGCACGGCGCACCGAATCGTGGTAAAAATCTTTGCAATCTATGTTTTTTGAACAAAATTAGTTCTTTTAACGCATCTACGACTAACTCATAGACACCATCTCCAGTTGAAAATTTTCCTGCCGCGCCCGCGCCACGATTTTTTCCAGTTTGGCAGATTGTTCGTCGTCCAGCCATTCCTCGCCGCACTGTTGGCAGATATGAGCTGGCACTTTGCGCACCACTATTACCCCTGATTGAAGATCAATGCTAAATGTGGTGGTACCGGGCTTTACTTGGCCGCTGCACAAAGGGCAGATTGTCGGAATATGTTTCATTTCTTCTTAGTCTTGAAATCTGCTTCGAAAATGTTCAAATTTGGTTCGTAAACGGTGATAACGAAAATTATTTTTTGTATTTCCATCGAAAGACGCTACGACATGAATGGGACGAGAGTCGGGAAAACCTAACAACAAAATGCTTGGAAAAGATCGATCATAGTCATACACTTGGATGATTTCACCTTTTTTCATTGATTTCAATACCTCGTCCCTAGTGATGCCACGCAGCAGCAATCTCTCCAGTATGTGTTTGCGCCAGACTATATTGCCCTCATCAAATGCTTGGTGAAACAGATCAGTGTCGAAAGGAAAGTCCATGCTCAAAAATACAACTTTTCATTTACTTTGCCTTTTTCGCCACCATCGTCAAAATAGTCGCCACCGCCACCGTCTCTCCCATCTCATCGTACACATCCACCAGCCACTTCACAATGCCGCGCGGAATAGCGGCAATAACAACTTGTCCCCCTCCATTTTCGGAGAGCCTGTCCCGGCCCATCGGGAGGGAAAGGGGGGAGGTTTCCTGCTCAATTTTTTCCTTTACGGTCAATTTTACTCCAATCGTCATGCCCGGATAGACGGGCTTGGTAAAGCGGCATTCATCCAGTCCGTAATTGAGCAGCACCGGGCCTTTTTTGGCATCCACGAATAGCCCAGCCGCCTTGGACAGCACAAAATAACCGTGCGCTACCCTACCTTTAAAAGGCGTACCTTCCAACGCAGTAGCATCCATGTGCGCGTAGAAATTGTCGCCGCTCACATTGGCGAAGTTGTGGATGTCGGCCTCGCTGACGGTATGCTTGGCGGTGATGAGTGTTTCCCCGATGAATAGGTCTTCAAAGTGCTTTTTGAAAGGATGTACGGGCGTTTCGGTCTGCGCTGCGCCGACTTGGTACTGGTTGGTTACGGCAGTAATGTCCGTCGGATGGCCCTGGATGGCCGTGCGTTGCAAATAGTGCAGTACGCCGCGCATCCCGCCCATCTCCTCACCACCACCCGCGCGCCCGGGGCCACCATGTACCAGCATCGGCATGGGCGAGCCGTGTCCGGTGCTTTCCTTCGCCGAGCTGCGGTTCAGGATCAGGATGCGCCCATGGAAGGCCGCCGCGTTCAGCACGTAGTCGCGCATAGTGCGTGGGTCGTGGGTGCAGATGCTGGACACAAGCGAGCCTTTGCCCAAATTGGCGATTTCGATGGCTTGTTCCAGGGTTTGGTACGGCATGAGCGTGGATACCGGGCCGAAGCATTCGGTTTCGTGGGTCAACGTTTTTTCCAGTGGCCGGTCGTTCAGCAGCAAAATGGGTGGGATAAAGGCCCCTTTTAAGCGTTCGGCACCGCTGACCTCGAAGGCCTCGGGGTCGCCAAAAATGGCGGGCGTAGTCAGGCTGAGTTCGGCCAATCGCTCGCGCACCCGCGCCAAATGCTCGCGATTGATGAGTGCCCCCATGCGTACCCCCTCCACCGACGGGTCACCAATGACGGTCTTGCTGAGGGCTTTGATGAGATCTTTCTGCACCTCGTCCAGCAAATTTTCCGGTACAAGGATGCGCCGGATAGCGGTGCATTTCTGCCCGGCCTTGGTGACCATTTCGCGACGGCATTCTTTGATGAACAGGTCGAATTCGGGCGTACCCGGCACCGCATCTTCGCCCAAAATAGCAGCGTTGAGCGAATCGGCCTCCAGCGTGAAGGGTACGCTATGCTGCACGACGGCGGGGTGTATTTTAAGTTTTCGCCCGGTGACCGCCGAGCCGGTGAAGGTGACCACGTCCTGGCTCATCACGGAGTCGAGGATGCCTTGGCCAGACCCGACGATGAGTTGCAGTGCCCCGTCCGGTAGGATGCCCGATGCGGCGATGTCGCGCACCATCGCCTCGGTGAGATAGGAAGTTTGTTCACTGGCCTTAACCACGGCGGGCATCCCCGCCAGCAGGTTGACGGCGATTTTCTCCAGCATTCCCCAGATGGGGAAATTGAAAGCGTTGATGTGGATGGCCACGCCTTGTTTTGGCACCAGAATATGGTGGCCAACAAAGGTATTTTCTTTGGACAAACGAATGGTCTCGCCCTCTACGTAGTACGGCTCATTGGGAAAACGGCGGCGTAAACTACTGTAAGCGAACAAATTGCCAATACCGCCTTCGATGTCCACCCAACTGTCCTGGCGGGTGGCCCCGGTCCAGTGGCTAACGGCG
Organism: Saprospirales bacterium; assembly: GCA_043753125.1. Lineage (GTDB taxonomy): Bacteria > Bacteroidota > Bacteroidia > Chitinophagales > Saprospiraceae > M3007. Next base: position 3,705 of record JAYUXG010000595.1, read on the forward strand.
TAGTATTTTTCCTTGCGTTCGTTGAGGTAGAGGGCCAAAGATTTGAGCATCCGCCCGCGCTCGTGAAAGGTCATGCGGCGCAGTACCGGGCCACCGATTTTGCGCCCGTAGTCGAGGATGGCGGCGTAGTCCAGTCCTTCGCTGCTGGCCGTGCCGAGCAGGTCGCCAGTGAGGGCGTGGTATTGGGGGATGCCTTCGCCGTCGCCGGGTTGCCAGCGGTTGAGGACGTGGTTATTTAAAGATGGCATGGTGGAGGGGGTTAGCGGCTAGCCTGACTTACTAATTCTCAATAAAAATCCCTGTTCGGCGAATCTCGCTAATAAATGGACTTCCATGCTCAAAATCTTGGGTATTAAAAGTATGTGGCTCAATAGATAAATATGGTTTCTGAATAGTTACGTCTATGAATTTTTTGATGTCTTCAAAACCTACCCCGATGAATTCATCGGCCACCAATGCCACATCTATGTCGGACCATTCGCGCTAGGTCGCCACGTGCATAGGATCCGAAAAGTATAGCCAGTTTAAGCCTAACTCCTTGTTTCTTAATCTCTTCGACAAACCTTTTTACCGTCTCTACGGTAGTGTGCTGGTCAACCATATTTTAACGGATTCAACTTCTTGAAGAATTTTATAAGTGTAATTATCCGTGGCAATCTTAAACATTGCCATCTTGTAATCAGGATATCTGCCATCCATTTGAAACTGATTCATTTGGCTCAGAATGCGCAATTGTTCATCCGTAGGGGCCAGAGCAGTCTGGGCGCATAATAACAGTAGATTATTGGTACGAGGCGGAAAATCGCCAATATTGTCTTTTACATGGTGCGCCTTCAATAATTTTTCCAAGACCAAATGAGCGAAAAACAAGGTATGCAAGTGGTCCCCTTTTTCAAAAAGGTGTCCTACCGCTTCCCAATCCTTTTCAGCCGTTAAGTGCCAATAGTTTGTGTAATCCGGTTTATTGATTTTTGACTTTACGAGGCAAAATCAGGCCAATATTTGTTCTATCCAGATGACGGAGTAGTATATCGCCGCCTACCACGTTTGCATTTCCTCCAACAATTCAGCCGTCGTTTTAACCTTGCCTGCCTTGCCCATCGCATGAGATTCCCGAACACGGGCAATTTATTCCGCCTTGGTCAGCGGTTGGCCAGAGCCCGTAAAACCAACGATGGAAGTTATCATTTTGGAGCAGCGATTGTAAGAACACATAAACAGCGGCCACCATCTTGTCGTCAGCCACTTTAATGATGTCGTGCAGTCCCTGGCGAATTTGTAAAACGGGCATAGCAGGAATTTTTCACAAAAATACGTATAAAAGGGCAACAACCAATCAAACTTGTAACACACCCCCCCATTGTTGTTTTATTGGCCCTATTCAATCGGTTACTGTCTCGTTTGTGACCACATCTGCAACATTTTGCGCAAATTTGCGTCTTGTTTCGCGCCTTGGCCCACTGTGGCAAGGCCCGTGCCGTTCCCGTTATGATCTTTATGCTCGACCTGTCTTTTCAATATCCCGCCTGGTTCCTGGTTTTTTGTGCGCTGTTGGGGCTGGGCTACGCTATGCTGCTGTATTTCCGCGATACGACCTTCCGCGAACAGGCCCCTCGGCTGCACGTGGCCCTGGGTGTGCTGCGCTGGTTGGTGGTGACCATTTTGAGTGCTTTGTTGTTGTCGCCCATTCTGAAAAACCTGATTACCGAAACCAAAAAGCCCATCGTGGTGCTGGCTCAGGATCAATCAGAGAGCGTGGCCGCCGACTTGCAGGGTCCCGCTCTCGAGCAGTACAAACAGCAATGGCAGGCCCTCCGCGATGGCCTCGCTGAGCAATACGAGGTCCACGAACTGGCCTTTGGCGACAATGTGCGCGAGGGCGTAGATTTTGATTTCAAGGACAAAGTCTCCAATCTGTCCGAAGCACTGCGTGGGGTGTACGACCTCTACGGCGGTCAAAATCTGGGAGCCGTGGTGCTGGCCTCGGATGGCATTTACAACGAGGGCAGCAACCCGGCTTACTCGGATGCGCCCTTGGCCGCGCCGGTCTATACGGTGGCCCTGGGCGACCCGACTCCGAAAAAGGATTTGCTGGTCAAGCGGGTTTTTACCAATAAACTGGCCTATTTAGGGGATAAATTCACCATGCAGATCGATATAGCGGCCACCAACTGTGCGGGTGCGCAAACGCTGCTGACGGTAAGTAAGGTGAGCGGCGATCAGGTACGACAAATCCAGCGCATCCCGATCAACGTAGTGGGCAACGATTTTTTTATTACCAAAGAAGTACAGATGGAGGCTGACCAGCCCGGCGTGGTGCAATATCTGGTGACGGTGGCCAAGCTCCCCGGCGAGGCCTCCACGGTGAACAACAGCCGCGAAGTACTCATCGACGTGCTGGATGCCCGGCAAAAAATACTGCTGCTGGCCAATAGTCCCCACCCCGATCTGACCGCCTTGCGCCAGACATTGGAAGCCAACAAAAACTACCAAGTCACGCTGGCCTACGTCGGAGCGGCGGGGTTGGACGTGAGCAAGTCCGATTTCGTGGTGCTACACAACCTACCCTCGGCCACTACCGACCTGTCTGGTATCCTCAACACGCTGGACGACAAGCGCATCCCCCGGCTGTTCATCGCTGGTATGCAGACCAATTTCGGGGCGTTGGGCAAGGTTCAGGGGCTGGTGAACGTGCAGAGCGACGGCAAGCAGAGCGACGATGTGCAGGCCAAGGTCAGCCCGCGGTTCGCTGCTTTTGCGCTGGCCCCGACGGTACTGGAACAACTGCCACGCTTCAACCCCATCACGTCGCCATTCGGCACTTTTTCGGCGACTCCACAGGCCCAGGTGCTGCTTTACAAGCGGATCGGTAAGGTAGATACTAACCAACCACTACTGGCGGTGGGCGAGACCAACGGGGTAAAGACCGGCGTTTTCTTGGGCGAGGGCTTCTGGGAATGGCGGTTGTTCGACTATCTGCAGCACCAGAACCACGAGATTTTTGATGAATTGGTGGGCAAAACGGTGCAGTATTTGTCGGTCAAAGAGGACAAGCGCAAGTTTCGGGTCAACCTCGACAAGAGCATTTTCAATGAAAATGAAGCGATTACGTTTGGGGCAGAGCTGTACAACGACAATTATGAACTGACCAACGAATCCGACGTAGCCATGAGCATCCGCAACAGTGCGGGAAAAGAGTTTACTTACACCTTCAATAAGCTGGGCAAAGCCTACGCCCTTAACGCGGGTATTTTGCCGGTCGGCAACTATACCTACAAAGCCACGACGAGCTTTAATGGACAGAACCTGGCGTACGAGGGTAAGTTTAGCGTCCGGGCCATCCAACTGGAGCTGTTTGAGACGGCCGCCAACCACGGTGTCCTACAGCAATTGAGCGACAAATTTGGTGGCGAAATGGTAAGCCCGGCGGACTTGGCCAGCATTGCCGACAAAATAAAGAACAAGGGAACGGTGAAGCCCGTAATTTACCAAAGTACCAAGACCAACCCTTTGATCAATTTGAAATGGATATTTGCGTTGCTGGCAGGCTTACTGGCTGTTGAATGGTTCCTGAGGAGATACTTCGGTGCCTATTAGCTTAGTGGGAATGGAATTTTATGGGGAGAAGAGGGAAATTTTTGAAGGAAAAAATTTCCCTCTTCTCCCCATAAAATTCATTTACAAGGTTGGGTTGAGTGGATAGTAGATGTTCTGGTGTTGATTTGGATGATTCCATATTGGCCAGCCTATAGTGCGAGCAAAAGCCTTTTCTCCAAGGTTCTGAAAATCAATAAAGTACATCACTATTAAGTCCCCCTCCCTTTCGGGGGGGGGACTTCGGGCTTTGCTTTTCAACCACTTATTCCCATGCGCACTATTTCTACCTTGTTTCTGCTGACCTTTCTACTCGGCTACCTTCCTGCCCAATCTACGGCCTACGTCATCAACGCTGGCCCGACCCTGGGCCAGCAAAAATGGGAAAATGGTGGGGAACGTCAGGTGCTGTTTAAGTACCACGTCGCCCTGGCTATCGAATCGGTGAACAACGAAGACGACAAAAGCGCGGGTTTCTTACAGATCGGCTATCACGTAAAGGGCAGTGCCAACCGCACCAATTTTCTGTTCACCGGAGGTGGCCGTAGCACCATTACCCGCGAATATCGCTTCAACAACTTATCGCTGGCCATCGGGGCCAAGCAGAAATTTCCGCTTGGCACTAATGGAGCGCGATATTTTTATTTCGGTGCCTTGCGCGGTGATTACACGCTAAGCAGCAATATCAAGGACCTGAGTGACGAGTACGGCCTGAACTACATTAACATTTATGATCCTCAAGATCAATATGTTAAAAAGTTGATGTTTGGTTTGTCTATTGGTGGCGGATTGCAATTTGCTTTCAGTGAACTGATCGGCGGGCAACTCACCCTGTCCATCTGCCCAGATGTGACCAACCAATATCGCCAACCGGCCATACCCAACGTGATCGATCCCTACGGCAGCGGCAACATCACCATACCGGAGCGTCGCATTCGCAACACCGCCGTGGAGCTATCGTTTGGCCTCCGCTTGCTCCGCAAAGTGGAATACGTAGAGTAAGAGAAAGTAGCGCTCGGTATAACTCATAATTTATAACTCTCCCATGCTTCTATGTAGAGTAAGCCGCGCCAGGAATAATTTATAATTCATCATTCATAATTTTTTCCTATGTCCCTGGTTTCCGAATTCAACGACTACCGCACCCGCATGAACGAGCGCATCCTGGCGCACGATAATAAGGTAATCAAACGCTTTTGGAGCCTCGACAACCAGACTTATCAAGAGGGGGCCTTGCCGGTGAAAACCAAGGAAATGCTGGGTTTGGTAGCTTCCATGGTGTTGCGCTGCGACGATTGCATCAAGTACCACCTCGGCAAATGCCATGAACTGGGCATTACCACGGATGAGATATTTGAGATATTTGCGGTGTCCAATATGGTGGGCGGCTCTATTTGCATCCCGCATACGCGGCGGGCAGTGGAATACTGGGAGGCACTGTACTCCCCGGCTCCCGCCGGGGATGTGTAGCCCCCGGCTCCCGCCGGGAAGGCTCAAATTATTTCCATCCCCGGCAGGAGCTGGAGATTACAGTAGGACCAAGTATATTGCTGCCACTCCTTTGTCAATCCAGCCTTGACTGGATTTTGCAAAATATAGTTCAAAATGCGGTCAAATTCACCAGGCCGCACCAAGTGGTCATAGCTCTCTTCTTCCCAAAAGATACCGTGTATTCCCAAGATTGCGTTGCCTTCCTTTCCAGAATAGCTTTTGATACGTCCTATGACATCACAAAGGGCTGGTGCACCGGGTTGCAAAGTGAACAGCACGTGAACATGATTGGACATGATACAAAACGCCCATAAGTCATATGACTTGTTCGCATAAAAATGCAGAGTATTGGCACATAAGGCGGCAAACTCTGGTCGTTTCAGCCAATGCGGTTCGTTTAAACTTTTGTCCAAGAAACGATCAAACTGTTGAAAGTAACGTTTTTCCTCATTGTACTTTGTAAGATGGAACAACCTGTCTTTTTCTCCATAGTCGGTTATTTCTCGACCTTCCAACAGCAATTTCTTCTTAAAAATCGAGTCCCAAATGGTTTGATTGGCTAAAAGATGCTCCCCTTTCAATCGTTCAATTATCGCCTTAGGGATTGACCCAAACAGGCGATAGGTGACAAAAAATGTTCCTTCGGAGGGTTGCAGATGGGGCAATTTACGGCGGTACCAGGTTTTCATACACTAAAAAGTAATCCCCGGCTCCTGCCGGAGAATCAAAGTTAAAGCATAGACTACGATCTCCTTGACTGCTGCCGGAATTACCATAAATTCCCCTTCCCCGGCGGGAGTCGACAATTACCGCACCACCGTCACGCTCCCCTTGTATTCTACCTGCTCCTGGTCAATAAACCGCACCGAGGCATAAAAGGTGAACACCCCACTCACCTCGTCGCCCTTATAAGTGCCGTCCCAACCGAGCGAAGACTCGCCCAAGGGAATATCCAAGGCTTCAAAAATCAGGCTGCCCCAACGGTCATAGACCCGCAACAGAGCGATATTTTGCGCCGCCGGGCCACCGAACAAAGTAAAATAGTCGTTTCCGCGCTCTGATTTGCCGGGCGAGAATACATTAGGGACATAAATGGGCCGGTCTTTTTCCACCAAAATACGCACCGTGTCCAAGGCCATGCAACCGTCTTTGTCAGTAATTTTGACGATATATAATTCATTCTGAATGGCTTGCAAGGTTGGACTAGGGCTGGTGGGGTCACTCAATCCAGCCGTGGGTGTCCACTGAAAAGTGACTGGTCGTCCAAATGGCGTAGTAAAAGTGTTTATATCTACCAAAAAACCCAGTTCGAGCGTCGTATCGCTGGGAGTAGCCGTCACCATGAGCGTCGGAGGCTGCTGAATAGTGGCCATTACCGAGTCTACGCAACCCGCCGCATCCTTTACGATCACCCAATAATCACCCGCCGAGAGGCCGGTAAGGGGCGAGGTAGACACAAACTCCACCCCATCCACGCTGTATTGGTAGCCCCCTTTGCCACCCGTGCCAGCCACATTGATTTCACCCGCCGGAATGCCGTTGCAAAGCAGATCCACCACACTCAACAGGTCAATGCCCACGTCTGCCGGTTCTAGGATGCTCACGTTGCCCGTGATGGTACATTTGTTGCCGTCGTGTACCGTCACGCTGTATTGGCCGGGACCGAGATCGTTGACTTTTTTCGCCGTTTGCCCATCCGACCACGTGTAGGTAAAATCGCCGAAACCGCCCGATGGATTGGCTTGCGTCATACCGTCATTGGCCCCAAAACAGGAAATATCGAAGGTGTCCACGGCAAGTAGCAGCGGCAGGTTGTCGGTGATGGTTATTTCAAAACTGCCCTCGCACAGCACCGCATCCACGGCCTGAATAGTATAGGTACCCGCTGCAAAACCACCCTGCACATTTTCAGGGATGAAGCCATTGCCCCAATCGAACTGTACGGGAGCCTTGCCGTTAGTGACATTCAAAATTATAATGCCGTTGTCGTCGCCAAAACACAGTGGTTTGGTCACCGCAGCCTCGGCGGTTAGAATGCGTTCGGCCACATCAATAGTGAGATCGGTGAAGCAGTTATTGGCATCTTTGATGATTAAGGTATAGGAACCAACGCCTAAGTTACTGAGGGTGCTATCCGCTTGAAAAGGTCCGCCATTCCAGCTGTATTGATAAGGCGGCGTGCCCATTGTGATATTCGCGACCTTGATTTTGCCATTCGCCGTTCCATTACAATCGGGCGCGGCAACGAGCGTGTCCACCTCCACACCGGAATTGACCAGTACATTTTGGATAGCGGTCACCTGGCAGCCAAGGTTGGTCTTCAGGGTAAGCACAACCGGGTGCTGACCTACCGAAGTAAACTCCACCGTATGCGGGCCGGGGCCAGTGGCCGTCTGGGGAGTGGCATCGGCCCCAAAACTCCAGTTCCATTCGGTAATGCTGCCGATGGCAAAGGTAGAGGCATCCGTCACCTTGACCGGCTTACCTACGCACACTACAGCGGGAACGGTGGTGAACTGCGCTTCGGGTCCCAGAAACTCTCCGCTGCCGCCAAACTGCAAATTGAAGCCATTGCCTGTGGAACTAAAATTATTAACTACCAGTGCGTATGATTCACCGGCTACCATGTCGAAGGGAGCTACCCAGGCATCGTCACCGGGGTCCTGGCAACCCGCGTTCTCGCTAAGGTCGGAATCGCCGGGCTGCAATCCAGTCGGCCCCATACAGGGACTGGAAAAAGCAAAATCACCCGCCGCATTGCAGCGCACTATTTCTTTGTCCTGGCAATTACCAATGCCATTGGGCAGGCGATAGACTACAAAATCCAGGTCGTCGGACACGTTGAGCGGAGTGAGTGTAAATTCCAACGTCCCGGATTGGGAACACGTCCAAACAAACCAGGTGGAGTTGGTCTCAAAGTTGCCTCCTACACCGCCGAAGAAACAGGTCGCGTCATTGAGTTCCTTAATGTCTTGCCCCGCCCCGCTGACTTTTTGAACCACAAACGAGGATTTATCGCATAAAACAGCGGACTGTGGGCAATCGGAGGTCGGTTCCACCGGTGGGTTATAGTTGTTGATACAGAGTTGAAAAGTGCCAGTCTGCCCCCCCTTGCCTTGTACCCTGATGAGGTAGGTGGAACCAACAAAAAGCCCGCCTTGATAGCCCTCGACCACATTCGCCTGTGGCGGAGCGGACTGGCACTCCAACTGGTTGATTACGCCGCCACAGGTACCCGCATAAATAGCAATCTGCGGAGTATAGAGCGTACCGCCAGGAGCCTGACTGGTGATGCCCCGCACCGTAATGGTCACGTCTGTGGCGCCCGGCGTGAAAGCGAACCACACATCATTTTCCGTGGCACCAAAGCATGTAGCCGCCCCATAGGTAGAAGGAGTGGCCCCTACGTTGGTGTAGGCACCCACCGCACTGCAATAGTTGACCACTTCGGGCAAAACAATGGGGTTGGTACACTCGTCGTTGCTAGGCACTTGTGCCAGCAGGGTCAGCGTGCCAAACGCAAAATACAAGGCAATGGAGAGTTTTCTCATTTTGTAGGTTATTGATTATTGGGAGGTAAGGAGGAGGAAAAAATATTTCCGCTCGAATACTGCACAATCACGGCTTTTTAAAAAAATGGCGAACCAACTTTGTCTGTTTCGTCAGAATATGGTAGATAACTGGTTGAACTCGTGTATACAAGACGCTAAAGCGGCGTAAAGTGTTGGCCGAAGTTTATGTCAAAGTTTTCTTAAAGTGCTGGCTTACACACCTAAAAGGGTGAAAAGGCCTCTAATGGCTTACGATTACCGCCAAATCCACCAAAAATAGTGTTCCGCACCTTCATGACCTCGGAGAAGTCATAGTACGTTTTTGTGGGTTAATCGTGAGTCTCCACGGGGTAAAATAGCTGCTGTCCCTTATTGCCTGCTCTAACGCAATCCCGGCACCTTTTGTGCAACGCCTCGCTCGAGCCTGGTGCGTTGCAATTTAGCAAAATGCCAATCCCGGCAAAAAACCTACTTTTGCGAAGGCAGCCCTACCAGACAGTTGTGGCTTCCTCGTTTATGCGCCAACAGATTCCCAACCTCCTCACCCTCAGCAATTTATTTTGTGGCTGCTGCGCCATCCTGTACATTTTAAATGGCCAGCAGGATGTGGCGGCCCTTTTTACATTGGGGTCGTTTGTCTTTGATTACCTGGATGGCATGGTGGCAAGGGCATTACGGGTAAGTTCGCCGCTGGGAAAAGAGCTCGATTCGTTGGCCGACGTGGTGAGCTTTGGCGTGGTGCCAGCGACTATGCTGTACATGATGCTCACCCGTGGCACCTGCGCCCAACTTGGACGTTGGCTCCATGCTCCGCCCGAAATACTGGGCTATGTTTGCACTGCTGCACTCCCCGCCTTTGTCTTGGCGATGTTTTCCGCCCTGCGGCTGGCCAAGTTCAACCTGGATACCCGGCAGGGGAATTATTTCATCGGATTGAGCACTCCGGCATGTACAGTGTTCGTACTAGGGTTGGCTTTGGCTACAGACAACAACCGCTTTGACATTCGGGAAGTTATTCTTCAGCCTTGGCTATTGTATGGCTTGATTGCTGGATTGTCGTGGCTATTGGTGAGCGAAATCCCAATGTTTGGCATGAAGGTCAAGCGTTTCGATTGGCAAAGCAACTGGCTTAACTTGGCCTTCGCGGCGTCGCTGGGCGTACTGATTTTCTTTTTAAAGGAATTGGCCCTATCAGCCATTATTGTTCTTTACCTCTTAGTGTCGCTTTTGCTCAAAAAAAAGGTCATTGCCGAGTAGCCTTTATGCGTGGAGACAAAACGTGCGAGTACGGCGGACTCTAATTTTTGGTCGGGAAATGACAAAAGCAAAGACACCCGAGTAGCCTCCATCGTACTACGACCAATCAACTAATAAACCAGTTAACTGATAAACAAAGCATGAAATTTGTCGCCGACATTGACATTATGCCCCATAAGGAGCTGCTGGACCCCCAGGGCAAAACCGTGGTGAACAACATGAAACACTTGGACCTCACCGGTATTGCCGATGTACGGATCGGTCGGCACGTGCGCATGGTTATAGAGGCTGCTTCTGAGGCCGAGGCGAGCCAAAAAGTGGATATTGCCTGTCAAAAACTGTTGGCCAATCCCATTATGGAGAGCTATACGTTCTCCATCGTTTAGTTGGTAGGAAGCGATGCGGATGGTCTGGTTTTTCGCCAGGCACTGACCAACTTTAGTAACCAATAAACCAATAATTATCCATGTTGATCATCGTACCCACACCCATTGGCAACCTCGAAGACATCACGCTGCGTGCCTTGCGCATACTGGGCGAAGTAGGGGTTATTCTGGCGGAGGATACCCGCACCAGTCGCCGCTTGCTCGACCATTTCGGCATTAAGACGCCGCTGCGGGCTTTTCATGCCCACAATGAACATAGTGTAGTAGAACGGGTAGTGGACGAGTTGGCGGCTGGGGTATCTATGGCCCTCGTATCCGATGCCGGTACGCCGGGCATCAGTGATCCGGGCTTTTTACTGACCCGGGCCTGCGTACGCCGGGGCATTCGCGTGGAGTGTCTACCTGGCCCAACGGCTTTTGTGCCGGCACTGGTGGCCAGTGGGCTGCCTTGCTCCACCTTTCATTTTGAAGGGTTCCTGCCCCATAAAAAAGGCCGCCAGACTAGGCTGAAGTACCTAGCTACGCTGGATCATACGTTCGTACTGTACGAATCCCCTTTTCGCCTCCTGAAATGCCTGGAGGAATTAGCCACTCACTGTGGCCCGGAACGTTTGGCCTGCGTGGCCCGCGAGCTGTCCAAAATGTTCGAGGAAATAAAAACCGCCTCTCTGGCGGAACTGGCCATCCACTTTTCTCAGAAGGAAGTCAAAGGAGAAATTGTCGTGGTGGTCGCCGGGAATACTTGAAAATATAGCCATCCATCCAGCATTCAAGAAAACAAATCTTTTGCCAAAATCTCAAAATCTGGCAGCACCGGAGCGGCGGAACATACATCTTTCTCAAGTAGCCGGTTTAGCACCCGCCATAGCTAGCGTTTGCTGGGCGGTGGTCTGCTCTTGCCCATATTGCTCTGCGGTACTGTCGAATATCTGAAGCCGATTTGGTGATGCACAAAGTTAGCACTTTTTGGCCGATGCTCGTAAAACATCAAAAATCATCATTTATCAATCGGCATTCGTCAATCAAAAATTTTCGATGGAGGAGCAATGATGTTAGAAAATAAAAAAAAGCCCCCCTCCTACTAGCAGGAGAGAGGCCATCCCAAAAACCGATTTTAAAGTATGTTTAAAATCGGTGTTTAGTACATCCTTGTGGCGGCAGATATATGCTTAGGCTCGTACCTACCACAATTCGCGGATCATGCAAAGTAATGGAGGAGTAATTAAAGCAATCAATCTAACTGCCCTAATTACTCCTCATTACATCCTGGTTTATTTGCTCTGGATCATCTTCTTCGTCGCCATATCAGTGGCGGTTTCCAGTTTGTAGTACAACAGACCCGAGGTGTTCAACACCGAACGCTCTACAGCGATCTTGTTGTAGCCTTTAGCGAAGTCGCCTCTCTGGGTGAAGATCATCCGACCGCTCTCGTCATACACCGTCAGCGTGGCCGTAGCAGCCGCTGGCAGGTTGAAGCCGATGAACGTACGGCCCACGAATGGGTTTGGCTCGTTCTGGTACAGCTCGAAGCCTACACCGGAGATCACACTTGCACCGTTCTGGTTGAAGCGCAATGCCACTTCCTGGCGTTCGCCAGCAATGGTGTATGCTTCGGCCTTCGTGATGCGGCTCGATACGCTCAGCAGTTCGCTGATCTTACCGGCCTTCGTAGCGCGGAAACGCACCGTGAATTCTTGTGCACCATCCACCGAAGCGGTCAGGGCATCCTGGAACACACCGAAGTTCTCTGCACTTACTTTGTCGCCACCAGCGATCTCAGTTACCGTCAGACCATCCAGTTTCAAAGTGAACTGGAAGCCTTGAGCAGCCTCTGCCGTTTTGAAGCTCACATCGAAGTTCTCGCCGGTCTTCACCATGCGATCTTCCACGTCGATCAATAGCGTGCCTGCCGTGCGCGACTCTGCCGCCTGTTGGGCGTTGGCCTGCGCATTCTCGTTCACGTCACCGATCTTCACTGCCACAAAGTCATCGTTCATCTGGCTGGCCTGAATGTTGGCCACCGTCTTGTTCTCCGGGAACGGAGTCTGGAACGGATTGCTTGGTGTTGGGAACAAGAAAGCCTTGTCCACAAAGCGCCACGAGGTGTTGTTTGGCAGTTCCGAGTAGATACCCAGGATCAATTTGCGCAGTTCCACGATGTCGAACGCGGTGATCGAGCCGGATTTGTTGGCGTCGGCAGCGATCATTTTGTACGGGGTGGTCAAAGGCTCAAGACCCAGGATGTGCTTCGAGATCAGCACCAAGTCATAGGTCGTTACCCCGTTGAGTGGGTTGTTGTCCTTCGTTGGCGTTACTGTCAGGTTGGCCGCCATCGGGATGGCGTTCGAGAAGATATAGTTGCCCTGATCGTCCGTTACGTCGAACATCGAGATCGGCGGGATGGCTGGGTGCGAACCTTCCAACTCCACGTCCCCCTCTTCCAAACCTGCTGCTGACTCTGTCTTCAGAGCACCTGCTACCGTAGCAGAGACACCAATTGGGCCACAAGCACCGGAATTGTCCTGCACGATCACGTAAGTCTCACAAAAGTCGGTGTTGCCAGCCAAGTCAATGGCATATACTTCCACTGGCTGCGTGCCAATGTCGGCGCAAGTGAATGTTACGCTCTGCGTGTTCGGGAAGCCCGTACCCGTGCCGGAGCGGCGGATGCCGAACTTCAGGCGAGGAGCCAGGGTGCAGTTGTCCTCGGCGTACAACACGAAGTCGATGGCCCACAGGGTGATGGTGCCGTCAGGCATGCTGTTGATGCTCAGGC
>JAYUXG010000596.1:0-7200 GCA_043753125.1 Saprospirales bacterium
AGCAGGCTACCCAATTGGATCGGGCGTTACCGAAGCAGCCTGCAAAGTCGTGGCCAAACATCGCCTTAGCGCATCCGGTATGCGATGGACCATTGACCCGGTTCAGCAGACTTTATTGCTCCGGGGACTTATTTGTACCAACGGCCGATGGGAGCAGTTTTGGAAGCATTTTGATAAAAATGGCTTATAAAATTACATCAGATTGGAGCCGCACCCAGGAGGGAACAACGATAACGAGGATAAAGGAGATTTAATCCTCACAGTTGAAAAGGGCAAGATTTCTTTGAGCAGTACAGTTAATCCGCCTACCAATAAATTTAAATGGATCACTATTGAAGGTACGCATAATATCGTATATGAACATATTTTCATCAATGGGTCTATTGGTGGAGATGGCCTTAAAGTGGGCGGGTGTATTCTAAAAAACATTGATAGTACTGGTTTTGACCCAGAGGGGGTAAATAATTGGGCAATTATTTTCCAAGTAAATGGCCAATATAATGCAATTGGCCCAATCAATGGTTCCAAAGTGAAGTTTAAAGACGAACTTGGGACATTGAGGACATTGACTGTGTATGATACAGTAGCCCAAGGAGCAGCGGTTGCGCCGTTGGGAAACTCAGGAAATGGGTTTCCCTTCCATGCTCACATACAGGGCATGTCGATGCTGTATGCCAACGGCCAAGTAATTCAGGTAGGGCTGAATGAAGGCGACAAATACGCTAAAAACCCACTTGAATACATTGCGCATACCTCTCCTACCTTTGCATTCGCTCTCTCCCGACAAGGCCTGGCCAGTGGTATTTCACCAGTTTATCCGGGCAATAGTCCCACCCCACTTCTTGCCAAGGTGACTTTGAGCGGAGAGGCAGATGGCAAACGGTACAAAAACTCTATCGTGGACATCGAAAAGTTGGAATTCAAGGTGAAGCATAATTTTTTTACCAATTGGGTCAATATACGAGGCCCCAAAAACGACCGGATTCAATTTGGCGGGCGTGACCCGAATACGCTAAAACCCGATCAGCTGAGAACACAGGGAAGGGGAGATTGGAACCGCACCGGGGTGATTCCACGTACCTATTGGAACCATAACTACGACGAGTTCTACTTTGCCGAGTTCTACGCCCGGATTCACAAAAACGATCCCATGAACGGCACGGGCGTATTTGCTACCTATCCCTGGGATGCCCGATACCCGGACGGGGATTACGAACTGAAGGCGGGCATCACCAATGTGAACAATACCGAGCCAGATAATTGGTCGGCTATTAGCCCTTTCGAGATCGACAACTTCAAACCCTTCATTCGCGCCGTGGGGGTCTATACCGCCAGCGTGGGAGGATTCAACGAACAGATCTACTATCGCGAATGGATTTCCCAAAACGCAGGGGTGGGCAGGCTGCGCCTGGCGGGGGCCATGCGCAGGCAGCCGCTTTTCATTGACCAGCAGTCCGTGACTATCTACGCGTTGGCCAGCGAGCCGATGCGCAGGATGCAGGCTAAAATCGACAACTTGACCGGCTGGGCGCAGGGCGTACCGGTGCCCTACACCCCTACCGATCCCGACACCTGGGGCAACCAAAAGTGGCGGTTTACTTTCAACTCGGTTACTTTTACGGCAGACAACTGTTACACCATTATTTTTGTAGGCGGAGATTTATACGGCAATGCGATGGCACCGGGCCACCAACTACTGCTCTTGCCCGTTCCCCCCGACTGTGCCAACCAACATGACCTGAGCTTTGCTGTGCCCCACCGCACTGGCACAGACACTTGGTCGCCAGGCCCCACGCAAGAGTGGGCCGATCTGGTGCATAAGTTCCCAATAAACAAGTGCGGTATGCTGGCCGAATTCAGCGGGTCCCCTTGCATTACTTCCCAGGAGGTAGAATACGACATCACTGGTTCTGCTTCGCAACAAGCAGTCGGGGCCATCCATATGACCATCGCAGGCGGCAGCAGCGGGATGGATATCCTATGGACCAATGCGGCGGGCAACGTGGTCGGCCATACCGAGGAGCTGACCAACCTGGCAGCGGGGCTGTATTGCGTGGAAATAAAGAAGGACTGCTGCACTTTTACCGATTGTATCGAAGTCAAGAACTGTAACTGGAGCATTGTCGCCGAGGTCGCCTACCCGGCAGTGGGTATGTCCGATGGAGCGATCTCGCTCACTCCGTATGGCTTGGGGCCTTACCAATTCCTGTGGAGCAATGGAGCTATCACCAATCCGCTGACGGCTTTGGCGGCTGGCAGCTATCAGGTCACTGTCACGGATATGCAACACTGTGCCGTGGTAAAGGCAATCGTGCTGCCCTCCTGCCCGGCCATCCAAGTGTCTGCCAATGCCGTGGTGACGGTAGCCTGCGGTGGGGCCAATGGCTCCATCGAAGTCTCGAGCGTGGGGGCAAGTGGCGGGTTGCCGCCCTACGCCTATCACTGGTTGGATGCCAGCGGCAATCCCCTTGACCAGCCCAAGAACCTTGTCGCAGGCCATTACTGCCTGGTGGCCACGGATGCCAACGGATGCACCGCCTCCCAGTGCTTCGAGGTGGGCGATGCCGCTGCTGCCGATGCCATATATATAAGAGAAATTAAGAACGTTTCCACTTGCTACGTGCATCCAACGCCCGTGGTTTTCGACGCTTGCGATGGGGCCATTACCGTGGAGGTGGAGGCATCGGCCATGTTGGGAGGGGGGCCGTTCAGTTTCGATTGGTCGGGGCCAAACGGATTTACGGCCACCGGACCCGGCATCGCAGGCCTGTGCGTGGGTTTTTACGCGGTCACGGTGTCCAACCCCAATGGCTGCGCAGTGACCAAGTCGTTCAACATTTGCTGCTGCAATGACCAATCCACAAAGGGTTCGTTCCCCAACGCCTGTCCCAAAGAGCCTTTCACCATCAGCGACGAGTTCACGGTGGTAGAGCCACTAACACCAGAGAACAACTACCGGGGCAGCATAGACCTTGCCATCAGCGGCTCCGCTTACAGCACGGGCTATTACTATGCCTGGAGCGGTCCCGATGGATTTGCGGCCCATACGGAAGATATAGAAGGCCTGGTGGCGGGCAAATACTGTGTGGCGGTTACCAACGGCTGTAAAGAAGAAGTAGTGCGGTGTTATGAGCTGGGCATTTGCGACGCGGCCCATACGCCCAAGCTGGGCATCTACGTCTCCAGCTCTTGCGCGAGTGGACACTCCGGGCGAATAGACGTTTCCATCTATCAAGCGATGACCCCCTACACTATTGCCTGGCCGGGTGGAAGCGTCACTACTTTGAGCCAACCTTATACGATCAAGGGGCTGGAAGCAGGCACCTATACCATTACCGTGACCGATGCAAAATATTGCACCGCCACCGTGAATGCTACGATTGGCTCTACGCCCAATAATATGTACGACTTTGACTTTCCGATGAGCGAAGTCGATCCCTTTGAGACGGTACATCCTTGTTTCAAGGGTATTTTTAAGCCGAAAATAAAGATCAGGGGTGATGATTTTTGTTTAGGAGGAATTACACATATAGAGCCAAACGAGTATCCGTACCGGCTGGATATAGAGTGGCCCGATCTCAGTAATAGTATTTTAATGATCGAGGATGGTGGAGGCTGCCATACTATTGGTCCCGATGTCTTCGATGTGCCTATCGCAGATCTTTACCACTGCGCCGTAATTGATCAATACGGCTGCCGCAAGGAGTGGTGTTTTGAGTTTGGCGAGGAGACAATTGAAGCCTATCCATGGAGCAACCTCGTTACGCCACCCGGTACCGGCACCACTCCGATTCGGGCTTTCGATGAGTGTATGAAGTGTACCAACTGCGGCAACATGAATTGCTCCAATACTGGCTCGAAGGACTGTAAGGTAGATGGCTTCGAGAAGTTCGAATACAAACCTTCTGTTGCAGCTAACCCTTGCAGCGGAGGCGGTATTATAACCGTACCTTGCAACAATACGGTCATCATCGTGCCGCCATCGTCGGGAACAGAGTACATTGACTGGGACAGCGGCGTAGGCGTGGCAGAGGGCGTTTGTGAATACAGAGTGGGCTGCTTGTTTCCGGGGTTAGACGATCCGTTTTTTCAAAGCGATCCGTTCTTTCAACAAACGCCTGTGTATGTGGAAACCACGATACAAGTAAATAACCCGAGCTGCCACAAACCCACTCAAACGCCAGGCAACCCTTACATGGACTGTCCGCTGGGCGTGACCTATGCATTTTCGGAAGACCAAGACTGCTGGGGCACCGTCACCTGTCTTTCGACCGGCCTGGTCATCTTCGAAGGTGTCTTGAAAGAGTTCACGCGAATTTGCACTCGAAAAAACCTGGATGGGACGTGTGACAAACTCCTGTTCTGCACCTTAACAAAGCCTGATGTGCTTTTGGAAGTACTTGCGTATAACATTGAATGCCCAAGCCCAACCGATTGCTTTCCGGATCCTCCCTTATGTGAGCCCTGTATGGCAGCAAGTCCTAATAGTGACGATCGAGACAATAAGGATAATACTCCCTTGAAAAAGGTAGACGCTTTAAAAATCAGGGCCTACCCCAACCCATTCGATCAATTTTTGGCAGTGGAGTTCCAGGGTGCAGACGAACAAGGCTCCGCCCAAATCTTGGTCACCGACCTGCTTGGCCGTACCATGATGAGCAGGACGATATCTACACACCTCGGTACCAATCGCTTTATTATTTCTAATGGCCGCGATTTCGCACTGGGCATCTACTACGTATCGGTCAAGGACAGCGCAGGGCAGTTAACAACCACCAAAGTGGTGCGAATGGCAAAGTAAGGCCCTGCCAAAGCATTCGTTCCAACGGCGGTGTCCCTTACATGAGATGCCGCCGTTGTAGTACTTGCGTTTACCCATATTCATCTTGCTCCCAAGCCCGTGCGACCTCTCCAAGGTCATAGAAATGGGTGAAATATAATTTTTTGCGGTTCTGTGGGTAAGCGTAAGCGTACTATGGGAACCCACCCCCTCGGCGCAAAAACCATCGAAAAGCCCACCCATTTGGTACTTTACAATTATTTAAAACGAAACGCTTGCGACATTCCTTTTAAAAGCAATAATTTTAGCCGTTGGCAGGTTTTTGCCTAATTAACAAGCAGGGTTAATCTTATTTTTAAACTAAAAAGCAATCGTTTATGCCAACCGTCCGCCAATTGCTCACTGAAAAATCCACCAACGCGGTCTATGCCGTCCGCCCCGATCAGATGGTGATCGAAGCCCTGGAAATGATGGCTTCGCGCCGATTAGGTGCCGTAATGGTCATCGAAGATAACCAACTGGTCGGTATTTTCTCCGAACGCGACTACGCCCGCAAAGGCATTATAGAAGGACGCAAAGCCAAGAGTACGCCGGTCACCGAGGTAATGACCCCCAATGTGTTTATCGTGACTCCAGAGCAGAGCATTGAGGATTGCATGAAAATGATGTCCGAAAAACGCATCCGCCACCTGCCCGTGGTGGAGGACAACCAGGTGATTGGATTGCTGAGTATTGGCGATATTGTGACTGCTATGCTCCGCGAACAGGAGAATCATATTCAAAACCTGGAACAGTATATTACTGGGTATTAGTGCTTAATAGTTGATACCCAGTGCTTTTAAAGTCCCCACGTCAAGGCTGCCGCTCGGTAAGCCCTTATCGGCCTGAAACCTCATCAAGGCGACTTTAGTGCGCTTGCCCATCGCATTGTCCATCGGACCGGGATCGTAGCCACGCGTTTTTAGGGCCTGTTGGATCTGCTTAATGGTGTAGCTGGTGACCTTTTCTCCACACAGTACTTCGCGCCATTCCGTGAAGCCGCCGGGCCTGACGATCTTTTGTTTGGTCACGGTCGAATATTCGGGGGGAGTGGTTTCGGTCTTGGTAAAGGCGGGCTTTTTCAACACGCGGCTGGTGACGGTTTTGTATTCTGCGGGCATCACTTCCTCGCGGAAACTGGCTGGCGTTTTCAGGGTTTGCACGGTCAATACGGTATATTCTGCCGGGATGTCTTCCTCACGCACCGAAGCCTGGGTCTTCAACGTCTGATTTTTTGTGGCCAGTTCTTGGGCGGAGGTGGTTTCCTCCTTAGTCGTGGCCGGGGTCTTGACGACGCGTTTGGTGATGGTCTTGTATTCGGTGGGCACTTCCTCTTCGCGCACACTGGCCGGTGTTTTCACCTTCCGTACCGAGCGACTGCCCATTTTGGCAGGCACTTCAATCGTTTTGCTACAGCCGGAATCGGCTTTTCCGCTCCCATCGCAGCCTTTGTTCACGCGGCCAGTCACGTTCTTGTACTCTCCCGGCGTCTCCACCAGGCACCACATCATGCAGTCGTCGGGATTGGCACTGAGGCAGTTGATATCGGCATTTTTTTTGACCCATTTCTTGGAAGCAGGCTTGATCTCCACCCGGGTGGTTACGTTTTCGTATTTCGGTTCCAGTATTTCGACCGTCGTGATCGCTGGCTCGATGACGTACTGCTCGGTCACGGTTTCGTAGACCGCCGGGGTTTCGATCATCTTTTTGCTGGCTTCTTTTACCTGCACTTGCTCCGTGACGGTGGCATAGACGGCATCTACGGCGGTGATCTGCTTGGCAGCCTTACCTTTTTCGCCCTCTTTGGCCGTTTCGTAGATGGCCGGGGTGACAATGTAGCGTTTGCTCCCTTCTTTGATCATCACGTTTTTCTTCTCGCTCTCGTACACGGCTGGTGTCACTACGATGCGCTTGCTGGCTTCTTTGATCAAAAGTTGTTCGGTGCCTTCCTCGTACACAGCAGGTACAAATGTGGCCTTGGTGCTTGCTGGTTTGGTCATCACTTGTTCGTCTACCGGTTCGTAGGTATCGGGAATCATGCACTTGGCGTAGCACTTGCCAGGCTGGGCATTCGGAATTTCATTGGGCTGTTGCGCTAAGCAAACGACTATTGTGCCGAACAATAACGGCAGCATACATTTAAATTTTTTCATAAACAGGATTGGTTTGTTCATCTAAACGTTGGAGCAAGTGCTCGCAGTCTGGCAAATGTAGGTAGGGCGGTTGGAAATTTTTTCGTTCGGGTGGAACTGCTTTATACTGGCCACCCTTTAAAAGGCAGATATAAATAAATTTTTATGGATTGCCGAATAATGCTTACAATTGCCTTGGTAAAGCGCAGCCATATCCCAGCAGATTGTCTTAATTTTGGTTATCAACAT
>JAYUXG010000597.1:0-7197 GCA_043753125.1 Saprospirales bacterium
TTATGGCGTACGCTCTATTCCCAAGACTTTTTTGATCGGGCGGGACGGGAAGATCGTGGCCTTGAATCCTCGGGAGCAGTTAGAGGCGGAGTTGTTGAAGGTGTTGTAAATGTAGTCAATTTGTCAATTTACTGACAATGAATCAATTATAAACAGGAATGCTCTTGTTGGCAGTGCCAGCAAGAGCATTCCTGTTTTTCCCATTCCTGTCTTGTCCTGAAAACACTTTACAGGTTAATAGATAATCCTCGGATGGCTTTACAGGATAGGAATAAATGCTGCGAAGACTTTACAAAGGTAAATTCGATCATCTTGGCAGGTCGATTACATTGAACGTAGGGTTTAGTTATTCGTTTTTTGACTTATATTTTTTCCAACGTTTGAGCAGAGGCCCTGTTTGTTCATGGGCTTGTATAGGCGTTTAGCCATGTATGTTTGTCTACACTACGGGTGATTCTGCTTGAAATCTATTTCTATTCTTTATTTTATGTTATTGTATTTCCACTGTTTAATTTCACTTATCTGGATAACAGGTTGAATGTTAGTGTATTTTTTTATATCATTGATGATTGCATCTCTGTTTTGTGCTATTGCTTTATTATACTCAATAACGTCATAACAGTAAAAATAACCTATAGCCACAAAAGGTACTTTATCATTTGGTGCTCTTCCGGATATGCCTTCATCAATTTCATAAAATTTTAAATTTTTACCTAACAATCCAGCGACCATTGGCATATGTTTTTTTTCATAATAGTCCATGTCAAAGGTTTTTTCTTCTCCATTCGGATAAAGTATTGCTACCTTAAACATTTCAGTTTCTGGCATGGGTATATGTTTAAGTTGGCTGGATTTGCAACTTATCAAACCTATAAAAGCGAAGGTTAGTACGAAGGATTTAATTCTAATCATCATATTAATTAGTTTATATTTCATTGGTAAGTTTAATTGCCACCAACTACTGCACTACCTCACCCGACGAATAAAGTCATATGCCAAATGTTAGTGCGCGTTAACAATTCGACAGGTTTTACTTAGCCGTCCGGTAAGGTTATGCTCGCTATGTCACCCCTCCGAGTTGCGGCAATTCAAGGGACTTGCCGCAATCACCAGCTGCCAAAAAAGTATACAATCGCCCAAAACACCACTACGGATACCCGGTCAACTGACCAGATATCCGCAGCAGAGACGCACTCAAAAGAAAGACACTTGGAACATACAGGGGCATAATGATCTCATCTGACGCGGTAATGTACGTAGCAACAGCAATCTTCCAAATTATCCAAAGGTATTTTTTAATTTTTCCCCAATTATTTTTGGTGATCCAGAATGTTTGGTTCGTTCTTGGCGGCAGACCGTCATTTTTCCCGGCTGCCATTTTTGCTTTTTCTGAAAATTTGCCCTTTGCTTGTTGCAAATTTGCCCTTTGCATTTCAAAACAGCATGGAAAAGAAGCCCAAGGTCCCGCCTGCCAGTGTACTGCCCAAGGTACAAGCCACCCTCGTCGCTTTTGACGAGGCCACCATTTCTACACGCTACAACGATGTATATCAAGATATTGTGCCGGACGAGGTAGCGCAGGTGCGTTGGCGCGACGGGGCCTACGAATTCATCTGCAAGAACCACGTCACGCTGCGGGTACAAGTATTGGCCCTGGGCATTATCCGCCTGCGCTATACGCCGGATGGGATATTCGGGCCCGATTTCTCCTATGCGCTGGACCCCGATTTTCAACCGGAAAAAGTGGTGGTGCGCCTTCACGAAAACCCCAATGAGTACCTGCTTTTATCCGAACAACTGCAAGTGGTGGTGGCCAAAATGGGGATGCAGGTGAAGATATATGACCATAACGACCATGTGCTGTGCGAGGATGCGGGCGGCTTTAGGGCCCGCCGCACGGTGATGCAGGGTTGGAGCCAGGTGTCGTTGGAAAAAAAATGCCATCGCAAGGAAGTGTTCTTCGGCTTGGGCGACAAGACCTGCGGCACCAACCTGGCTGGCAAGAAGTTCCAGCTCTGGTGTACTGATTCCTATGGCTTTGATCGCAAGATGGACCCCTTGTACCGGGCCATTCCGTTCTATTACTCGCTGTACCAGGGCTTGGCCTACGGCATTTTTCTGGACAATACCTTTCGCACTCATTTTGACTTTGATACCTACGAAACCGGGGTCACCCAGTTTTGGGCGGAGGGCGGCGAACTAAACTATTATTTCTTGCACGGCCCCAGCCCGGTCGAGGTGAGCCGGGCCTACGCCCGCCTGACTGGCCGCCCTACCCTGCCACCGCTGTGGGCGTTGGGCTACCACCAGTCCCGCTGGAGCTATTATCCGGACACGGAGGTGTTGGCTATCGCCGACGAGTTCCGTACCCGCGAAATCCCCTGCGACGCGCTGTACCTCGACATTGACTATATGGATGGCTACCGCTGCTTTACCTGGGATGCCATCCGATTCCCCGACCCGAAGCAACTGCTCGACGACCTGCGGGCGCGCGGCTTTGAAACCGTGGTCATGATCGACCCCGGCATCAAGGAGGATGTGGACTATTCCGTGTATCAAGAGGGAATGGCCAAAAATATGTTCGTGCGCACCGCCGACGGCGACGTGACCAAGGCCCCCGTCTGGCCGGGCTTCTGTGCCTACCCGGACTTCACGCACCCCGATGTGCGCGACTGGTGGGGGCAACTGTACCGGGAATTGTACCAAACCGTTGGGGTAAGCGGTTTCTGGAACGACATGAACGAACCGGCGGTGTTTCACGTCAACCATAAAACCTTGCCCAGCAGTGTATTGCATCATTACGACGGACAGCCGTGCAGCCATCGCAAGGCGCACAACGTGTATGGTCAGCAGATGGCCCGCGCCTCGTGGGACGGGATGCGCGATATTCAGCCCGAACGGCGACCTTACCTGCTCACCCGCGCCTCGTACAGCGGTGGGCAGCGCTACGCGGCGGTTTGGACGGGCGACAACTTCGCCGATTGGGAAAATCTGCAAATTGCCAATATTCAGTGCCAGCGGCTGGCCATTTCGGGCTTCTCCTTTTGCGGCACCGATATTGGGGGCTTTACGGGCTGTACCGACGGCGAACTGTTCGTGCGCTGGCTTCAATTGGCCGTCTTTCACCCGTTGATGCGCACCCACAGCAAGGGCAGCCATGCGGCGGGCGACACCATTAGCACTACCGACTCGGAAACGGAGACGGAACTGCTGAACAAAAATCTGACCAGCACGCTGGCGCAAGCCTCCCCCATAACTGACCTGACGACCAGCCAAGAACCGTGGGGCTATGGCGAAAAGTGGACGCTATTGGCCAAAAAAGCCATTGAGTTGCGTTATGCTCTGCTGCCCTGCCTTTACACCGCGATGTGGCGCAACACGCAGGACGGGCAGCCGGTCATTCAGCACCTAGCCTTTGCCGATGCCAACGACCCCAAACTCTGGGAACAAGAGCGCGATTTCCTGTTCGCCGAGCACTTGTTGATCAGCCCGGTGATCCAGCCACGCATTCAACGCCAAGGGGTGTATTTGCCCAAAGGCCAGTGGTACTACTTCTGGACGGGCCAACCCGCTTCGGGGGAAATGTTCGTCAATGTGATGCCCGACCAGATTCCATTTTTTGTGCGGGAGGGTGCCGTGTTGCCAGTGTACCCCATCCGGCAGTGGACGGGCGAGCGGCCCGTAGAGGAATTGACGTTGTATGTGTACTACAAGAACGGCTTGGAAACCAGCCACTTATACGAAGATGCGGGCGAAGGCTATGGCTATAAAAATGGCGAATTCAGCCTGAAAGAGTGGGCCACCCAAGGGCAGGAGGCACATTTTGCCCTCCACCAAGCCGTCTCGGGCACTTTCGCGGTGACTTACCAGAAAGCGAAAATCTACCTCGTTGGCTTTCCCACGTTCGTGAAACAATGCACGGTCGATGGACTGGAGATTCCGATCAAGGAGATCAAATTGCGCGACCGTTCGTTGTACACCTTGATTGTGGCTGCCGATTTTCAGGTGATCGAGTGGCGGGGCTGAACCAGGTCCCACAGGTTGCCGTACAAATCGGCAAACACCGCCACCGTGCCGTACGGCTCTTCCGCAGGCTCCCGGACAAAACGAATCTGCTGCGCGGTCATTCGGTGGTAGTCGCGCCAGAGGTCGTCGGTGTGCAAAAAGAGAAAGACCCGTCCGCCGGTCTGGTTGCCCACACGACTTTGTTGTTCGGCGTTGGCGGACTTGGCCAATAGCAGGCGACAACCGATGGAGCCGGGCGGCGCAACTACGACCCAACGTTTGGTAGCACTCAGCACGGTGTCCTCCACCAGTGTAAACTGTAGCCGTTTGGTGTAGAATTGGATGGCCTCGTCGTAATCGGACACGACCAGGGCAATTTGGATAATTTGTTGCCGCATGGATTTGACGTCTAGGTGTTTAGAAGTTTTAGAGAAGTTTGGCTAATAGGGTTGTTGCGATGCAATTACTTGATAGTCAATACCATTTTCCATCCACTACCATTTCGTGTCATGTCAAGCGAATCTGAGACATCTGATTGAAAATCAGCATTTTAAATTAAAGTAACCAGATATCATGAAACCAGTCCGCATTGGCTACCACATTCTTTTTTGGGCGGTTTATTTAGTGCTTAATGGGCTGGTGGTGTGCATCCTCTATAAGTTGCCGCTGCCCGACAGTTTGTCTGCCGCTATTTATCGCGAGGCTTATTCCTTGCCCGTCAAACTGGCGTTCACGTACTTTATTTTTTATTACGTCATACCGCTGTACTTGGAGCGGAGCAAGTTACGCAAACTGATTTCGCTGACGCTGCTCGCTTCTCTCATCGCCACTTTTTTTTACCGGATCAGCGGCAATTTCTATATCGAATATGTAGAACAAAGGGAATTTGTTATTTTTAGTTTACAAGGCATTGTCCTCACGGTATTTGATCTATATATCACTATCACATCGGCCACGATCATCAAGATGATCAAATTGCGCTACAAAAGCCAAGAGGTAGAGGAGCAACTGATCCGTGAAAAGCTGCAATCGGAGCTCAGTTTTTTGCGCGCCCAGACCAATCCGCACTTTTTATTCAATACGCTGAACAACTTGTACGTACTGGCCCGCAAAAAATCGGACAAGACAGCAAACGCGATTATGATGCTCTCCAAGATCATGCGCTTCGTGTTGTACGACTGCCGCGCCCCGCGTATCGCCGTGGCCGATGAAGCCAAAATTATCCAAGACTATATTAAATTGGAAAAATTGCGCTACAACGACCGGCTCACCGTGCGCTACGTGGAATCGCTCGAAGATTCGCACACGGCCATCGCCCCCTTGCTGTTGCTGCCTTTTGTGGAGAACAGCTTCAAGCACGGTGCCAACAGCACCACTGGCGAGGCGGAAATCCATATTGACCTGCATTTGCAACGCAATATATTGACCTTCAAAGTGGAGAACACCGCCGAAGCGGGCTTGGAATCCACCGCATGGAGCGGCGGCATCGGCCTAAAAAATGTGCAACGCCAACTCGACCTGCTGTACCCGGAACGCCATGCACTAACGACCGAGCGGGAAAACGGCTGGTTCCGGGCCAATCTAAAGATCAAACTTTGGGAAGAATAGGGGCAAATGAGCAATGGGCAATGGGCAATAACCAAACGGAGCGTAGCGACATCTCGATTTTTATTGGGAGGGCAATAGGTAAATAGAACAAGAACAAACCTGCATACCGTCACTAGGTCTTCCCCTTATGGAGCGGAAAGGTTTAAGGCTAGAGGAAACGGCAATAAACAAAAATAAAAAATCATTCTATTGGTTTTGATGTGCATATTACCGCCCTCTCACTGCCCTTTGTCTTTTATCTTGTTGCCTTCCCGATAAAAATCAGGATGTCGCTACGCTCCGTTTGCCTATTGCTCATTGTTTTGTTGCCCATTGTCTATTTATTTTTTCGTCCTCCGGGCAACCCATCTATCCTCTATGCCACCAATGCAAAGTAATCTATCTCATGCCACAGTATAGCGACCAAGAACTGGTGAGCGGTGTGCTCCGGGGCAGCCCGCCACACCAATCTGCGCTGTACCAGCAGTACAGTGTTCCGATGTTTCGGGTATTGTTGCGTTTTGCACGCGACCGGGCCGAAGCGGAGGACATGTTGCAAGATGGGTTCATTCGGGTGTACCGCGACATGGGGCAGTTCAGGAGCGAAGGGGCGTTGGGCGGTTGGATCCGGCGGATCATGGTCAACACGGCGTTGAGCCATTTGCGCAAGCAACGTGATTTTATCCGTGATGTGCCCGATTTTACCCCATTTGAAAGCAAACTGCGCACCGAGGAGGATTTTGCTTCCAACATGGATGCCGAGACCTTACTGACCTATGTACATCAATTGCCGCCCGGCTATCGGGCGGTGTTCAATTTGTACGCCATTGATGGATACAGCCACGAAGAGATTGCCGAACAAATGGGCATTTCCATTGGTACCAGCAAAAGCCAGTTGTTTAAGGCCCGTGAATACCTGAAACGCATAATCGACAAGTCATTTATTTCATAAAAAATGCCCCTGTAAAAACCTGACAATCAGACTTATGACCGGTAAAGAAAATTTTGAACCACTGGACGAACTGTTTCGCAAAACCTTTCAGGACCTGCCCGACACTCCCGCTTCTTCCGGCTGGGACGTACCCTCGTCTCGCGTATGGCAACGGGTGCAGAGCGAGATAAAGCCCACTTCCACTGGCTGGACCCTGCAAACCTGGGTACTCCTGACCGTCGTGGCCGTACTCGTGGCCGTTGGGCTGTATTTCGCCTTCGGCAAAACCCAGCCTGCGCCCTCCCCTACGCCTTCCTTGATCGAGCAACCCACTACCCTACCGCCTGCCGCCGCTTCTACTGCGACCGAGGAGATCGTGCCAGAAAAGGCAACCACCAAACCAAACCCCAAGATTCGGTCTTCGGCTACCGAACCCCGGCCCCATCCGGCGGTCAATAACACCACCCCACGCGGCGAAGAGCGCATTCAACGCCATGCAGCACCCCTGCCCGGCACCAAGTCAGCGGCTCCGAACTCGACGGAGCGCGAAAAGGGAGGACAGTAAAGATCAATGTGGCCAATTAGAAATGATGCGGCCACCAATTTAGCAAAACCGATAACTTTTAGCAGTATATCGAGCAGTCCGACGGATACTTCCGTCGGGCTTCGCTTTA
>JAYUXG010000598.1:0-7188 GCA_043753125.1 Saprospirales bacterium
TTGGTCAACGGCGAGCCATTGGTGGCCACCCGCTCCCATATTTCGTGCTCCACGTTGTGCGCGCGCAGCACGATGCTGGCCGAGGAGTGCCGACGGATAATGGAAATGTAGGGTGCCAGATAGACCGATTCGAGCTGCACCACGTCGAAAGGCTCCTGCTGGAGCAGGGTCGTCAATTGCTCCGCAAAGGCGACTTCCTCAAAGCGCTCGATATGGTAGGATTTCTGGCCGAACAGGTTGCGCAAGGCGGGCCAGGGCCGGATGCGGTTGTCCACGTAGGTGGTATGGATAGCCACGTAATGGTCAAAATCGTGGGGCAACCCACCCATATCGAACCAGTGCTTGCTGGTGTTCATCGAGAGCAGCGTGACTTCGCTACCCAATTCCGCAAAGGCCCGCGCCAGGTAAGTGACCGCAATCGCCTCCCCGTCTTTCAACGGATAGGGAAACTTTTTAGCAAGTTGGAGAATCTTCATGTTTGCCTGTTGCCTCTTGTGTTTTTGCCTGTTGCCCTGGCTCGGTTGTCCATTACTTTTTTGCCCTTTGCCAATTGGCTTCCGATGAAAAATCGGGATGTCGCTTCCCTCCATTTTTGCGACCTTTGCCCGACTATGGTACTGTTGGCAGAAGACATTCACAAATCATACGGACAACTCGAAATCCTGAAAGGCGTGCATTTTGCCGTACAGCCAGGCGAGATCGTCAGCATCGTTGGCAAATCCGGGGCCGGCAAAAGTACGCTGTTGCACATCCTTGGCACCCTCGATCATGCTGACCGGGGCCAGCTGACTATCAACGGTATTACGGTCGGCCAGCTCCGCTCCAAACAATTGGCTGCCTTTCGCAACCGGCACATCGGGTTTGTATTTCAGTTTCACCATTTGCTGCCCGAATTCACGGCCTTGGAAAACGTGTGCATTCCGGGATTTATTCAAAAAAATCCGGCGGAACAAGTCCGTAAACGCGCCGAAGAGCTGCTTCGTTACCTCGGATTGGGCGACCGGCTGACCCACAAGCCCGGCGAACTCAGCGGCGGCGAACAACAACGGGTAGCAGTGGCCCGCGCCCTCATCAATCAGCCTGCGCTCATCTTCGCCGATGAACCCACTGGCAACCTCGATAGCGGTGCCTCGCAAGAAATGCATCGCCTGATCCACCAACTCCGCCAAGACTATGGCCAAGCATTCGTCATCGTCACCCACAACCAGGAATTAGCCGACTTGTCCGACCGCTGCCTGGAGATGAAGGATGGGCTGTTGGTTAGCAGTTGATTGGTTTACTGGTTGACTGGTTCATTGGTTGATTCGTTCATCGGTGGAGCAATCTGTATTTCGTTTGGCTTTTTACCAGGCGCGCATGGAAGCGAACGAACTATTCGTGACTTTTTGCCATAAGTATTCTTCGTATCAAGAGCAGCCCCAAACTCCTTCTATAGCAAACCTTTGCCAACCGATCAACCAATGAACCAGTCAACTAATGAACCAACAAACCAGCCACCCACTCCACAACGATGATCCGCCTATTTCTGCTGCCTGTGTTGATAATTTTTGCCGGATGCGCCTCTTCCAGTAGACAAACTGTTGATATACATAAAGTTACCTTTGCCAGTCGGCCTAAAAACATCATCCTGCTCATTGGTGATGGCATGGCCCTTTCCCAGGTATCGGCGGGCATCTACTGGAAAGGCGTGGGCAAATCCGTGTTTGAGCAGTTTCGCTACGTCGGTTTTCACAAGAGCCATTCCTTCAATAGTTTGGTGACTGACTCCGGGGCCGGGGCCACGGCCTTTGCCTGCGGCCAGAAGACGACCAACAGTTCCATCGGTGTGGTGCCGCCCAATAACACGCCCTGTACCACCATTCTGGAAGACCTTGACCAGCGCGGCTACGCCACGGGTATGGTGGTGGCCTGCACCGCTACCCACGCCACGCCAGCCTGTTTTATCGCCCACAGCGAGCTGCGGGCTTTCACCGAGGAGATGGCACTGGGCTATTTGAAAACCGAATTGGATTGCTTCGTCGGCGGCGGCGAGGCACTTTTCAACCAACGGCCAGACAAACGCAACTTGGAGGATTCATTGCGCCAACGCGGCTACGTAATCCGGCGCGGCACTGCGACCAAGGGCTTACCGTTGGACGGATCTGCACCATTCATGCTCTTCACTGCCGAACGCGAGCCGCCCACCGCTTCCGCCGGACGCCGCTACCTGCCCCGTACAACCCGCATGGCCTGCGATTATTTGCAAAAACGCAGTAAGCAGGGCTTTTTCCTGATGGTAGAGGGTAGCCAGATTGATTGGGCCTGCCACGCCAACGACCGAAACTGGCTACGGGCCGAGATGCTCGACTTTGACGAAACGGTGCGCCAGGCACTGGCATTTGCCGCCTCCAACGGCGAAACATTGGTGCTCGTCACCGGCGACCACGAGTGCGGCGGCTTCGCCCTTGCCCAGGCCGAAAGCCGCAAAGAATTCAAACCGATGTTTGCCACCCGGTTGCATACGGCCGCTTTGGTGCCGGTATTTGCCTACGGGCCGATGGCCGAGCAGTTTTCGGGCGTGTACGACAATACGGAGATTTATGGGAAGGTACGGGCGGCGTTGGGAGAGTAGATGGAATGCGTCCTCGCCAACAAGAAGTGGTGGAATGAGTACACAAACCTTACCCGAGGCTTATATTTTTTATATATTTAAACAATTTGCCATCAATCTTTTTGATAAAATCGTGGGCAAAAAATAATTTTTTGATTTTTTTGGTGACTTACCCTTTTTCTGCCCAGCAACCCCTTCCTTTAACTAGCCAACTCGCTCTACCATGCCGACCAACCGCCGCAGTTTCATTCGCCAAAGTGCCACTCTGCTGGGCAGTTTGGCCTTGCACCAAAATCTGGTCGCCGCCTTTCCCACCCTTGCCTCTCCGCTCCCGTTGAATGGCCCGGAAGACGATTTCTGGCGGCAGATCCGTTTGGCCTATTCCACCAGCCCCAATATCATCAACCTCAACAATGGCGGGGTTAGCCCTACCCCGCGTGCCGCTTTGGATGCACTGGACTATTACAACCGGATGTGCAGCGAGGCCCCGTCGTATTATATGTGGCGCATCCTCGAACAGGACCGGGAGCCGCTGCGCGACAATCTGGCCCACTTGGCGGGCGTGCCTGCCGAGGAGATCGCCATCAACCGCAACGCCACCGAAGCACTGAACACGATTGTCTTTGGCCTGCCGCTCCGCGCGGGCGACGAGGTAGTGCTGTCTAAATACGACTATCCCAACATGATGAACGCCTGGAAACAGCGCGAAAAGCGCGACGGCATCAAATTGGTTTGGGTGGACTCCCTGGCCCTGCCCTCGGAGGATGCGGACTACTTGCTCAACGCTTACGCCTCCAAGTTTACGGCCAAAACTAAACTTGTCCACCTGACCCACATCATCAACTGGAACGGTCAAATCCTGCCAGTGCGGGCCATCGCCGACCGCGCCCACGCGCAGGGCATCGAGGTGTTGGTGGACGGGGCGCACTCCTTTGCGCTGCTCGATTACCGCATCCGCGACCTGGGCTGCGACTATTGGGGTACCAGCCTGCACAAATGGCTTTGTGCGCCCTATGGCAGCGGCCTACTTTGGGTCAAAAAAGAAAAGATTGCCGGGTTGTGGCCACTGCTCAGCAACGATTTGCCGCAAGGCGACAACATCCGCAAGTTTGAGTCGCTCGGCACGCGCAGTTTTCCCATCGAAATGGCTATCGGCTATTCGCTGGATTTGCACAATTTGATCGGCACCAAGCGCAAACAGCAACGCCTGCAATTTTTAAAAAACTACTGGATGGAACAGGTGCGCGACGTGCCGGGTATCCGCTTGCAGACTTCGCTGCACCCCGATTGGGGCTGCGCCATCGGTACTTTTGGTTTTCAAGGTAAAAAAGCAAACGACTTGGTATTGCAGTTGTTTGAAAAATGGAAAATCCATACGACGGGCATCGAGTGGGAGCAGACCAATGCGGTGCGGGTCACGCCCAACGTCTACACCACGACGGAAGAACTGGACAAGTTGGTACGGGCGATTAGGAAAATGGGGGAATAGATTTTTAAAGATGCAGGCTTGTCCAAAGAGGAACAGCAGGAACTAGATCGCTATCTTACGTTGGAAAACCTGATTGCTTTGGCTAGAACACGGGCGCGGAGGCGTATGGTTGCATGAAGGGGCGCATGGTGGTAATTCCGACATGACCAATCTAGCCTATGCTTGTTCATCTTGCAATCAAGCTAAAGGTTCGGATTCGGGTACTTATCTGCCGGGCAGCAACCGCTTGACCCGCCTTTTTCATCCTCGACGTGTTCGTTGGCAGCGGCATTTTGCCGTACATAATGGAGAAATACTTGCCTTGACCAAAATTGGTGCTGAAACAGTACAAGTATTGGAATTGAACCAGCCTGATCGTATTGCGCTGCGTAGAGAGCTGATAGCAATAGGAAATTACCCCTAAACTTAACTGGCTTTGCCAAATTATAGAACCCATGCAACACATCCATTTCACCATCGAAAACGCCGTTGCCCGCCTCATTTTTAACCGGCCAACGGTCTTCAACGCCATGCACCACGCTATGCGCATGGAGATATTGGAAGCACTGAACACTTGTGCCGAAGACCCAGATATTCGTGTCGTGTACATCACTGGCACGGGAAGGGCGTTCTGCGCGGGTGAGGATTTGCAGGAAGTGACCGACCCACAAGGGCCATCGCTGGCCGAGATCATTTCGACGGGCTACAACCCGATGGTGCGGAAGATCAAAGAACTGGATAAGCCCGTCGTCTGCGCGGTAAACGGAGTGGCCGCCGGGGCGGGGGCCAACATCGCCCTGGCCGCCGACATCACCGTGGCTACTACTTCGGCCACGTTCACCCAAGCCTTCTCGAAAATCGGTCTCATACCCGACAGTGGCGGCACGTGGACGCTGCCGCGCCTCGTGGGGCCGCAGCGCGCCGCTGCGCTGATGATGCTCTCGGACAAGATTACCGCTGCCGAGGCAGCGGCCATGGGCATGATCTGGAAGGTGTTCCCCGATGATACCTTTGCCGAGGAGAGTCTGCGCATGGCTGAAACACTGGCCCAGATGCCCACTCGAGGCCTGGCCCTGACCAAGTGGGCTTTGCGCCAGTCGTTCGCCAACGACTTCGCCGCACAACTCGCCTTGGAAGACGAATTGCAGACCCAAGCTGGCCAGACCAGCGACTACCGCGAGGGCGTGGCAGCTTTTCTGGAAAAAAGGAAGCCGATTTTTACGGGCAGGTGAAGCGAAAAAGCAGTAAGAAAACCCGAAGCAACATGGGCAGTTGCCTATTGCTTATCTGCCTGTTTGCCCTTTTCCACTTTTTAGCGTCCTTTGCAGGCTTGCTTAATCCATATTTAGCCGCAATTCCCGCTTTATGCCTCACTGGCTGCAAAAACTCCGCATTTTCCGCCCTGTCTCGACGAGTCCCCGCCCAGGCACCAATCGCGAGTTGGTGGTTGTATTGCTCGTGTTGTTTGGGCTGGCCCTGGTATTTAGCCGAAAACTACGCTACGAGCTTTTTTCCCTGATCGAGTACCCGCTGCACTATAAAGAATACAAACACTTTGGCATCCGCCTCCCGAATGGCTACACGATGCACGGCATCGACGTGAGCCGCTGGCAGCAGCGCGTGGACTGGGAACGGGTGAAAAGCATGAACGTTGGCGGCATGCGCATCTCTTTTGCATTCATCAAGGCCACGGAGGGCAGTTGGCTGGAAGACCGGCAGTTTGCGGACAACTGGGCTAAGGCCCGCGAACACGGCATCATCCGGGGTGCCTACCATTTTTTCCTGCCCCACATCAGCCCAAAAGATCAGGCGACTAAATTTATCCGCACCGTACGACTGCGTTCCGGCGACCTGCCGCCCGTGGTAGATGTGGAGGAGCCTTATGGCATGACCAAGGCGCAGGTGCAACGCTACACCAAAGAATTCCTGACCATTTTGGAAAAACACTACAAGGTGCGGCCCATCCTGTACACCAACCGTGATTTTTACAAGCTCTACTTTTGTGACCAAGCGGACTTCAAGGACTATCGTTACTGGATCGCCCACTATTATGTGAACCAACTCCGAATGCCTGGCGAAGAAGATTGGAACTTCTGGCAGCATAGTGACCGGGGCAATGTGAACGGCATCAATGAGCCGGTGGATTTCAACGTGTTCAATGGAGACAGTTTGGAGCTGCGGAAGCTGTGCGTCCCATAATTCACGTTAAAGGCTAGTTAACCAAAAGCCCATCTCACCGCTCCGCATTACTTTTGATCGCTTTTGCTAAATGAACCTACTCACATAACTAGTCGAAAGTTTCAGACTTTCGACCAGTTGCATCCCCACTATTATACAATTATGAAGAAGACGTTCCTCCTGCTGGCCTTTACTGCTCTGACCGCCGTAGCCTTCGCCCAAAACAAGACCCTACCCTCCGTGAGCGTGAAAACCTTGGAAGGCCAAAGCATCAACGTGCAAGAGCTCGGCAAGACCGGCCACATCACCGTCATCAGTTTCTGGGCGACTTGGTGTTCGCCGTGCAAAAAAGAAATGGACGCTGTAAAGGATTACTACGACGAGTGGCAGGAAAAATACGGCTTGGAGTTTGTCGCGGTCAGTATTGACGACGCCCGTAGTGCCGCCAAAATACCAGCAATGGTGCAGGAAAAAGGCTGGCCCTACCGTATTCTCTTGGATGCCAACCAAGACTTCAAGAATGCCGCCAACATCGTCACCGTGCCGCATACCTTTTTGCTGGACGCACAGGGCAACATTGTGTTCGAGCATTCCGGCTACACGCCGGGCGACGAACTGGAATTGGAGGAGCAGATCAAGCTGTTGAAGAAATAGGGCAACGCGCATTACGCGAATAAAAAACGGATTACGCGGATTTTCAAAATCTGCGCAAATCTGTGAAATATCCGCGTAATCCGCATTTTCAAATCCGCCTGAGCCGCGTTACGGCTTCGCCTTCTTGCTCAGCACCTTCCCGTTGACATCAATCTGAATCACTTCCAAACCGAGTTCCTTCAGGCCGGGCAGCACCTTCTCCGAGTCACCCGCCATGAACCAGCCCATATTGCCAGGCTGGATGATGCTCTTGGCTACGTTTTGCACGTCAGTTAGGCCCAAGGCTTGTACACGCTGA
>JAYUXG010000599.1:0-2929 GCA_043753125.1 Saprospirales bacterium
GCGGGCGGCTCGCTCGAACGCTTCATTGACGAAGCCCGCGCACTGGAAGCCATCAAACATCTCTCGGACAATCGCGAAGTGCGGCATTACAAGAAGAAAGATTTGATTTTTCGCGAAGGCGAGCACCCGCGCTGGCTTTATTTTGTGGAAGGCGGGAAAGTCAAAATTTTTAAAACCAGCGATGACGGGCGGGAGTTGATCGTGAAAGTGGCCCAAACCGGCGATTTTTTGGGCTTTTTATCCCTTTTCAAAGAAGATGCCTACTCGGAAAGCGCTGCTGCCCTCGAAGATTGCAGCATCAAACTCGTACCCAAGCAGGATTTTGCCGCCCTTGTGTTCGGCAACCGCGACGTAAACGCCCGCTTTATCAAGATGCTCGCCAACCACATCGCCGAGCGGGAGCAGCAACTCATCGAACTGGCCTATAACTCGGTGCGCAAGCGCGTCGCCACGGCACTGACCCATCTCTGCGATCAGAGCGGCCCGGCCATTCAACTGCTCCGGGAAGACCTGGCTGCCCTGGCGGGAACGGCCAAAGAAACCCTGATTCGCACCCTCACGGATTTCAAGAACGAAGGTATGGTCGATATCAAAGGGGGGGTGCTGATGGTGGTGAAAGTGGAAAAATTGAGGGAGATGCCAAATTGACCTTGCGCTACGTCTTCCTCCTCCTTGCCTATGGACTTATCCACTTGTATGATGGTACGTAGGTGGTTCAAGGAGTTTGCCCAAACTCCTTGTGATAAATCCGCAGCAGCAAAATGAATAGCGAGATCAATATCGGCCCGAATACAAACCCAATGAACCCGAACAGTTGCAGCCCTGCAACAACCCCAAACAGCGTGATCAGTGGATGGGTATGACTGATTTTTTTCATCAGCCACATCCGGGCGATGTTGTCCACCGAGCCGACGACGACGAAGCCGTAGAGAAAAATCAGCAGTGCCTTCCATTCTTCGCCCTGGGTCAGCAGGATGAGGGTGAGCGGCACGTAAGCCAATGCCGCACCCGCTACCGGGATCATACCGGCCACAAAAGTGACGGCGAACCACAGCCAGGGGTCTTGCACCCCCGCGAGCCAATAGACCAGCAGCGCAGCAAAGCCTTGTACTACGCCCATGAGCGGGATGCCGAGCGCATTGCCCCACACCATGTCATTGAGGTGCTTTTTGACATACGCCACGTTTGCGTGGCGAAGTGGCATCCATTCGAAAAACGACTGCTCCATCTTTTTGCCCTCCGTCAGCATGAACCAGAGGATGAAATACAGGGCAATCAACAGCCCCAGTCCATTCACCGTTGCCCCTACCATTCCCTGCACTTGGCGCACCACCCAATTGCTGAGGCTTTTCATGTTCTCCGGGGTGAGCAGCGAGATATTGTACTGATTTTCAAGCGTTTTGATCACTTGTTCGGCATTTTGCAGGAGGCTGTCGGAGTTCTGGAACAACGAGGCGATCCGCCCCTGAAGCATTCCAAATACCCAGTTGAAAGGCAGCAGCACGGCCACAAATGACAGCAGGATCAGCAACGCTGCGGCAGCTTTGGTTGGCCATTTATAGCGCTCGGTGAGGAAGAACAGGGGGCCGCGTAACAAAACGTACAAGGTATAAGCACCCAGCAACGCAGGCACAAAAAAGTAGAGGTTCCAGAAAAGCACCCCACAGATGGCTGCAATGAGCAGCATCAGCAACAGTTGTCGAACGGATATAGCGGAAATTTGACTCATGCTGCGGTAATTACCACTAATTTTTTGCTGATAGAGCATTAGATTTGGCCTGCTTTTATCTGCTGTGTCAAGCCAGTCGTTTGCGACACAAAGTTGTGGACAGTTACCTCGTCCGAAAATGACCTGGGTCAGATCAGAAGATGATTTGAGCGAATGATCAAAATCATGCTTCGTCCCAATCGCCATCATTTGTCGCCACGCTCGCCCGCCCCAACTTTGCAGGAGTCATCAAAAACGACACCCGTTATGGACAACGAAGAAGTTCAATTCGATTACCGCGTAAAAGCCATTCAGGGCGAAAACCGGATGTGTAAAATAACCGCTGCGGAAGTGGGAACGGCCATTGAGTGCGCCACGCCACCCGGGTTTCCGAAAGGCATACCCGGCATATGGTCGCCGGAGACTTTTTTCCTGGCCGCCATCGCCAGTTGCTACGTGCACAATTTCCAGATGTTTTGCGACAAGCTCCAATTGCGCCCGGTCTCTTTGGAGTGCGAGGCCAGCGGCACCGTCGCCATGGTGAATGACAGATGTGCTTTCACGAAGGTGATGCTCAACCCCATTGTCACATTGGCCAACTACGAAGACGAGGTGCTGGCCTTGGATATCATGGAACAAGCGCAGCACTACTGCCTGATTTCCAATTCGGTGAATTGTCCGGTATTGGTTTCCGAAAACATCATGGTATTGGTCAGTTAAGCAAACAGGCAAAATTGCAATGGGCCTCAGTGCTTCAGGCAAAACCACCATCATCTACCGTTAACCAGCTAGTAAAATTACTGCAAAACAATCTGTTATGCGCTTCCTGCTATCGCTTGTCTTTTCCCTCACGTACCTCGCTATGGCCCATGGCCAGTTCGTTTACTTACCTGATGCCACTACGATCCATGTATTTCCCGGAACGAAACTACCGCCTATGATCGGCCAGGCAGTTTTCTACTCCGATCAGTTCGAGGTTATCGTCGGCGGCAAGTTTTTGGATGCCAAAACTACGGAGGCGGAAGCCATTTATAACTGCGATATGCTGGTGCTGGACTATGAAGCCAATAAAACATACGTGCTGCCATTGAGCTATTTTCCGCCATTTGTAGCCGACCAGTTTTCGGGCGTTTACTACTGCTACACGATGGATAAGGATACGGCCTACCTGCTGGGCGGTTATGGCTACGATCTGGCCAAGGGCTACGAGACGACGTTTCC
>JAYUXG010000600.1:0-2923 GCA_043753125.1 Saprospirales bacterium
AGGCTGTTCCAGTAGTCTTTCTGTCCAATCGGAATGACGGCTTCGTTGGTCAAAGGCATACCCAAACGGCTCACCTGTACCCATGGACCGCTGTAGGTCTCCGTGCCGGGAGCAAGGGTGCGCACTGCCCTGCGGCTGGTGCTGGCCCATACACCGATCACGTAGTTCGGATCCAGGATGTTCGCCGGAGTCTTCGGAGCACCTCTTTTGCGCAGAAAGGAGATCGGCACTTGGAGGGCAATGGTACTGATGTTCTTGCAAGCTACCCCGTCGCGCGAGGAGCCATCTTGGCGGGGCGAGTCGCCCAGATCGAAGATACCACCCAAGTCCACGAAGAATGGGTCATCGGATGGACCGACGTACACGCGCTCCCCGGTGGCGGCGAAAATGGTCGATTGGTTGACCAGTTGCTGGTAGGTCTTGCCCAGACCAACACCCGACTCAATGCTACGCTGACCGATGTTGTTCGGCGGCACGGGGAAGTTGGACACGATGTTCACAAACGAGTTGCCACCATTGTCCGAGCGGGACAGCGTGTAGAACATTTTCAGGTTACGCTTGCCCAAGCGGATGTTGAAGAACGTGGTAGGGTCCTCGTTTATCGTGGTGAACACTACGCGATAAATGAGCTCGTCGCCTGGCTTGGTAACGTCGTTGTCCACGTGGATTTCATAGCGCACGTCTTCGCCAAAACCGTAGTAGTTCGGGCCACCGTGCGGGAGCTGAAACGGCACGAAGGTGGCGATCAGCGTGATGGTGCTGGGACGGTCGGGACTGCGGAAAGCATACACGTCCACGTTGTCCGCCAACGGATCGTCGGCGATGAGCGGCGCCTCGCGGTGGCTGGAGGCCAGTGCGTTCTGCACCAGTGCCAGCAGCAGCAGCGCAGCCGATAGGAAATGTTTGATAGAGAATTTCATTGGAAAATATCTTTTAGGCATGAAGCCGGTTTTTATAAAAAAAGTATTTGAAAGCGCGCAAAACGTTGGGCAACAACAGATCGGCTTTTTCTGTACACCAATTAGAAATTGGTTACCGTGCCTCTCCATGGCACCGCCAGGTAAGGGAAGGTAGATTGGAAAGCCCTGTCGTTCTTGTTCACGCCAGTCCGATAGGTCAGCACGTTGACCAAGCGCGGCGTCACCGGGCTGGCGGTCGTACCAGGGATAAAATCGTCATACCAGAGGCCAATAGCCGCCAGCACAACACCGCTCACTGCTTGCAACTCGATCAGCGTCACGTCATCTTCCAGGCGGCGGCCATTGGGGAAGCCATCCATATTCGGAATAAATTCGAGGTTGCTGTTAGTGTTGTAAGGTGCCTGGGTCAGACCCGCCACCGCAGCGGCCACTAGGCCTTCTGTAGAGAATGCAGCGTCTGTGCGCGACGTGATCGGAACCGCCATGTTCAGGCGCAACATATCGCCCCCACTCGGCAAAAAATTATGGATAAAAGGTTTGCCAGCAGCCAATGGGTTGCCGTTTTTGCCGGTGGCCAATTGGTAGGGCCGCGCGTTGGGCACGCCAGTGTGGAATATAGGCCACAGGTCCACCGAGCGGGCTTTTCCTGGCCCAGGCAGTAACAAACCGCCAAAAGCAGATTCGGCCAACGCTGTGCCAGCCACGGCTGCCGTGCCTTTCAAGGAAAACAGGCCATCTTTGCCATAACCGAAGTCAAAGGCACCAAGCGACTTGGTCTGGATACGCAATTTGGAGAAAGCAGGCACGGCAGCACCGAAAAAGCGGTTGTCCATATACAAGGCCAGCTCCGGATTGTAGAAGTTGTTGTCCAACGTCTGATCAGCAATCTCCTGATAAGGTGTAAGGCCGTTCCAATAGTCTTTTTGACCGATCGGGATGACCACCTCGTTCGTCAAGGGCATGCCCAAACGGCTCACTTGTACCCAGCTGCCAGCATCGCTCAGGCTGTTGGGCGCAAGCGTACGGGTGGCGCGGCGGCTGGCACTGGCCCATACGCCGATCACATAGTTGGGGTCAAGAATGTTGGCCGGGGTAGATGGTGCGCCAGCTTTCAAAAGCGTAGTAATGGGTACCCTGACCACTAAGGCATGGACGTTCTTTTGGCCAAGGCCATCACGTGGGGGGCCATTCTGCCGCGGCATATTGCCCAGATCAAACACACCACCCAAGTCTACGTAGAAAGGATCGTCTACCGGGCCGCAGAAGACGGTCTCGCCAGTGCTGGCGTTGGTAATCGCATCGGTCATCAGCGACTCATAGCTGGGCGCACCCAAGCCTACGGGGCTTTCAATGGAGCGAGGTCCGATGTTGTTCGGCGGCACTACGCCGTTGGCCACAATGGTCTGGAAGGTCGCGCCACCATCCATGCTGCGTTCGCAGCGGTAGGTCGTCTTTAGGTTTTCTTGTCCGAGGCGGATGTTGAAAAAAGTGGTTGGGTCTTCGTTGACGCGGGTAAAGGTGAAGCGGTAGGTCACGTCGTCACCGGCGGTGGCGGTGTTGTTGTCCACGTGAATTTCGTAGCGGATGTTCTCCCCAAACGTGTAATAGTTGGGGCCGCCATGCGGCAGCTCGAAGGGGATGAAACAGGCGATCAGGGTAACGGTATTCGGATTGTCAGGACTGCGGAAGGCATACACGTCGGTGTTGTCTGCCAGCGGGTCATTGGCGATGAGTGGTGCTTCGCGGTGGGAGGAGGCAAATGCGCCTGTGGCCCAACCTGCTAACAGCAGCATGCCAATCAGTCGGGCGTGACTGTTTTTTAACATGGTTGTACAGTTTAGAATGAAAGTGAAATCAATGGTTGGAAACAGCTCTCCAACGCCCTAATTTACGAAGGGCGGAGGGCTTTGGATTTGTAGTTTAACCGACAAACCCATATATTTTCCAATAAAACAGGGCTTTACCTGCATGGACAGGTAAAGCCCTATGGGCACCAGAGCGTA
>JAYUXG010000601.1:0-2909 GCA_043753125.1 Saprospirales bacterium
AAACATAAGTAAATAAAAAATCAGTAATATGGTTGTTTCTTAGTCAATCTGACCGGATTGAAATGCAGCTTTTTGTCCTTTTGGGAGGGTAGGTGCCGCTTGATCTTTGTCACAGATTTTATGTCAAACCAAAACATATCTGTGCTATGCCTACGCTCGCTTTCCTCCTCGCTCTCTTTTTTGCTTCTTTCGCTCCTGCTACGACTAATAATCCTGGAAAAAACGACCACAAAACTGGAAAAATCACTACAACTGGTAAACCTAATCAGGGCGAGTTTATCATTGGTGGTGATATTATGCCCTGAAAATAAAAATACTATTCGTCCGCATAATTGGTCATTTTAATCTATCGGCTTGTCCGAGCATTCTGGGGGTTCCCGCCTTTCATACAGTGGCCCCAAAAAACTGCTTCCCAATAATACCACGCTTTAATTGGCTATTTCAAGAGTCTGTGGCACACCTACAAATGCAGTCCTCCGTCGTGCCTGACCAGCCTCGACTGGTTTGCTCGAAGACTGTTTCTATCTAATATATTAGTTATTTGATGCTTTAATACGTCCCTTTCATTAAGATTATTACCATTAGACTATATTTTCGTAGATTTCGGGTAATCTCGTTTTAAAAAACCGGGGCGTCTCACCACGTTCCGGTTTTCTTTTTTGACTCATCTTGTCCGCAGTATGGCCCACAAGTCTTCGTAGAGGATGATCTCCATGGCAAAATATTGCCCGATCACTTGCGGCTGCTCCCCTTGGAGCGTCTCGAGGCCTCTTTTAATGCGCCTTTCAAACCGGAACAAATTTACCGCAGAAACTGCGCAAAAAAATTATTCATCTTTATGACCCTAATGTTGGAGCAGCAAAAGCATTGCCTTTTGTGAGCAGAATGTTTTATCAGGTAGATGCGACTGATTTGTTATCTTTTCACCTTTAACATATTATACATCATGATTTCCAAATGTTCGCTTACCCATACCTTTTCCTCTTTCTTGAGGAAGAGAATCTTTCCCTCCCTTTTTCTTTGTTTCATCTGTATCGGGGTGACCCACGCCCAAGCTACCCTTGCTGCGTTCTTGCAAGACATAACGGGCAGCGCTACCCTGACTACAAATGAACAATCCAAGCGCACCAAAATTATGACGGACGCTTCCATAAGTTCATCTTGGGTAGTTAAGGTTAATTCTATCGAAAATTACTTGACCGGTAAACACTTATCGTTCACTTTACCAGGTACCAGCAGACCCATAGCATTTGATGCTGACTACGTTTCCTCCAAAACCGATGGAAGCTACTATTGGATTGGCTATTCATCCGATGGTAGTGTGTTTGATATTTCCAGATTTCCGGATGGTAGTTATCATGGGAGCATTGTTGATGCACCTAATGGCGGCAAATATCAACTCATCAGCCTTTCTACCACCAGATGCATCTTAGTTAAATATGCTCCCGGAACGGGCGGTTCGAGTAGTTGTACAGTGGAAGGTTATAACGAAAGTGGCGACGTGGAGAACGTGACCATGGTGGGAGACCGTACCGGCTGCGAAGTAAACTTAATTCGCATACTCTTCCTGCATACGCCAGGTGCCGATGCTACGGGTATAAATCCATCGAATGTGGCTGGTGCCTGTATCAATCAGTTGCAGGCGGCGGCAAACACTAGTGGCATACTTTTAGGTTCGCTCAATTATCTTGCCGTTGGGGTGCTGCCTTTCTCTTTTACGGAAACTAATGATATTGCAACTGACCGTTTATCAGTAATTAATAGCACCACGGCTCAAAACCTTCGCAATGCTAATCATGCTGATTTGGTGGTGGTGTTGACAGCATCTGCTTACGGAACTACTTTGGGAACGGCCCTTCCAACAGTATCATCCAATGATCCTTCTACTCCGTCCACTGCTTTTGCGATCGTGGTGATAAATGCAGCAGTGGGTCCTGTAGGCGACGGCTTTACCGCTGTTCATGAAATTGGTCATTTATCAGCCACCCGGCATCAAGTTTGCAATCACTCTTTGTGCAACGTAACCGGCGGTGGATGTAGTACGGAGGATGTAAGGACGCATGGGCATCTTTTCCCGGTTAATGGTGCCACTATCAGAACAATTACCACGCAGGCGCAGTGCGGTGGAACGGCCATTATGCGTTGGTCCAATCCAGATGTAACCTTTATGGGCGTAGCTACCGGAAATAAATTTAGCAATGAGGCTAGTGCAATTAGGCTTTTTGCTCCACATATATCCTGCTTTCGCCCTGCACCTCCATCCGGCGAACCAATGTTTGGGCTTACCATTGATGGTAATCCAACGGTTTGTTCAAGTTCGGCATTTGGGGTCTATTCCGCTTCGGTGAGTTCATTTAATCTCGTCTATCCGCTTACTTATTCCTGGGAAGTGAGTGCCACTGGGACGGGAGGGTTTACGCAGGTAGGTACCGGGCAACAGTTCATATTGACCAGTGTGGCTGGTTTACCCAATCCTTTTTTCCTGCGCGTAACGGTCACTGACTATGGACTGAGAACATCGACTACACAGAGAAGTATAAGCATTGTGTCTTGTGCGGGAGGTGGTGCCGATGATCGGGCAGCACCTGATGTAAATGCGTTCCGGCAAACAGCACTTTACCCCAACCCAACTTCCGGAATCGTATATTTTTCTACTACGAAGCCATCTACCAGATTAAAGATCACGGATTCGAACGGGCGGATTTTGCAAATTGTCCCCACCGCTGCTGGCACCAATTGGTCATTTGACCTTTCCAATGTGCCGGATGGCATTTACTACCTTTATGCCACGGAAAATGCCTCTACCAGAACCTTCAAAGTGGTTAAATTATGAATGACATCCGCAAAATTCTGC
Source organism: Saprospirales bacterium (assembly GCA_043753125.1). Taxonomy (GTDB): domain Bacteria; phylum Bacteroidota; class Bacteroidia; order Chitinophagales; family Saprospiraceae; genus M3007. Next base: position 2,855 of record JAYUXG010000601.1, read on the forward strand.
TGCTCAGCACATTACTGCTTTGCCTGGCGGCTTGCACTTACGACATAGAGAATGA
>JAYUXG010000602.1:0-2902 GCA_043753125.1 Saprospirales bacterium
CTGACCTTATCCATTGCTGACTTGCTCAACCCGTTGAAAAAAGTAACCCCCAAGGCCATTATGGCCAGCCATTTCTACGCGGTCACCTACGCTTCGCTGGATCAAAACCGAGTACACATTGGTTCCGAAACCCGGCAAGCCCAAGGCTATGGTGGTGGTCTGATGGTGGGTTATCGGCCAGACAAATGGGGCATGGAAGCCGGGGTGGCCTTCAGCCAGAAAAACTATACGCCTCTAAAAGAAGTAAAAATTGTTGCCGCCGATAATGCCGCTCCAGGCCACTTCCGTTCTTTTGCCAATGTGGTGGATGCCGATATTGTCTCCGTGCCGGTGAAAGTGACCCGCCGCATGGCCCGTTTTGGCAAAACCACTGCGCACGCAGTCGCCGGAATGACGGCGAATGTGGCCATTGAAAAATCGTACCGCTATAAAAAAGTGTTTTATACCGAACCGGCTCCCATCGGCACCCCTACTATTCAACAACAGGAATTGCCGGAAAATGGGCAGGGCTTACTGGAAGGCGGGCCGTTCGCCGATAATGCCTACGTCACCGCTGACCTCGGCCTGCGGGTGGAACACCCCCTTGGCAAACGCTTGGTGGCCTTTGTGGAACCTAGCTACCAATTTAGTGTATCGGGGCAAGGCATTGGCCCAAAACCCGCTAAAATCAATACGGTAGGCATCCACGCCGGGGTCATGGCCAGCCTGTGAAGAATAGGAGGCAGGAGTTAGAAATGACGCAATGGCGTTTTTTGCCTTCTGCCTTCTATTTTCTTTTCCTCTTTCTTTTCGGTCTCCTGCCTAGGCCTGCACCGTCCGGCCCGACAAGCGCAGCTGAATGCCAAACGGGGTTTGGCAGTACACGAAGCCGTCGGGGCTGGTTTCCAAAAAGCGGACGCCACGCGCACCGTTTAGTTGCGCCACCATCATCTCGAAATCGTCCACTTCAAAGGACAGGGAGCAACCCGGAATACTGCTTTCGCGCAGTGGGTTAAGGGCTTCACCGTAAGTGAGCCATTCCACCAATTCCAATTTCGCCGGGCCGTTTTGTAGCAACGCAGAGCGGCCCGTGGCCCGTTCCGGTACGCCATAGACCAAGTTCAGGCTATCGTCGCTATCCGAGTGGAAAGGCCCAGCGGTGGAGCGCAATTGGAAATCAAAATAGGTGGTGAAAAACTCGACGGCGGCGTCTAAGTCCGGCACTATAAAACTGCAATGTTGTAAAGTGGTCATTTTGAACTTTTATACTTGTGCTTTTAGTTGAACCTACTACATCGGGTCGTGTAGCGGAGCAGATTTGTCAACACCAATTTTCCCTATTTGATCTGCTCTGCCGCTGCCCGAAACTGCTGCGCCGCCTGCGTATCACCTTGTGCTTCATAAATCTGTGCCGAGAGGTCATAAGCGGGCTTGAAATTGGGGGCTACTTTGATAGCCGCCATCAAATTGTTTAGTGCCATTTGGTTGTCACCCTGTCGGTTGGCGATCAGACCCAGGTAGTACCAGGCGGCCGCGTTGGAAGGTTCCTTTTTCAAATTCGCTTCAAACTGCGACTTAGCCTTGGCCCCGTCGTTTTTGGACATCCAGTACATACCCAGCAGGTTGCTGGCCAGCATATCATCGGGACTGATCGTCAACGCCCGCTCGGCAGCGGACTTGCTTTCCTCCAATTGGTTGTTGTTCAGATAATTCTGTGCCAGATTGCTCCAGGCCAGGTCGTTGTCTGGTACGTTGGCCGCTTCGGCTTTTAGCCGCTCAATGGCCCCAGGGTAGTCCCCCACTTTGGCGGAGGCGATGCCGAGTGCACAGTTTTTGCCATTATCTTTTAGCACCGCCAATATCGGTGCACCGTTGGCCTTCACGATGTATACCGCATTGTCGGGCGGCCACATCCCTTTCTGTAGCGTGGCCGCGTCGAGGAAGCGCGTTGGGTACAGCGCGTAGTCCCAGGCATCGTCGCAGCGTTTTTCCCATTTCAAATAACGCAACCGCACCTTGTCGCCGTATTTGGCAGTCAGCTGCCGGGTGGAGTACAGCATATTGGTGGCGATCACTACCGTCTGCGGCATATTGGGGCCGAGGATGCCCTGTTGTTCCAGCCACTCGATGCCCTGGCGGGTGCTCACACCCCAGTAATCGGTTTCAAATTGGCCATAGGCACCCTGCGTACCACCCGCGATGGGGTTGAAATAGACGTAGGGCAGCTGCGGATTGCGGACAATAAAGGCCGCCGAATCTACCAAAAGCAGGCCCATGACCGCAAAAACAGCGTATTGAAAAGCTTTTCTACCCGCGAAAATAGTTGCCAGCTCGTGCCAGAACAGCCCGGCCACCACACAGAGCGGCGGATAGGCAAAAGTCAAGTGACGCCACCCATCGTGAATAACGGAATCCTTGTAAATGATGTAGAAAACCGGAAAAACCGCCGCAAATCCTGCCAGCATGACCCACAGCGGATGGTACTTTTTCAACAAACGAGGCAGTAGCACCAAGCTGCCCAAAAAGCCGACCAATACTGCCAGCGGAATGGTATAGAGCATCCATTTCAGCGAGTAGTGCCAGGGGGTCTTGTCCGACATCACGTTGTCGCCCTCGTACAACACCCGAATCTTCACTTCCAGATCGGCAAACTTCGAGAGCGCGGTGAACGGGTTCTTCAACGGGCTTTGCAGGGCGTAAGGCCAAAACAGCATGGCCAGCACATAGCCTGCTACTACTGTGCCGACCACGATGAGCGCAAACCGGCCCACGGAATTGGCAGGCTGCCCGGCGGTGGCCGGTTGCATCCGGCTGCGATAGCTGAGCAAAAAATACAGCCCGGCAAACAGGAAAACGTAGACAAAGGTTAGCAATCCGCCCGCCCGGATCGCCAGGGCCAGGGCTAGGCCGCCGGCCAGGCCCG
>JAYUXG010000603.1:0-2900 GCA_043753125.1 Saprospirales bacterium
TGTCCGATTTTTTGTTCCTGTCGCCGCCGCTGGTGGCCGCCACGTTGGTGCCATTGGCCCTACGGCGCATTTTTCAGAGTTATAAGCTACCCAATGCTACTGCGCTGGTCTTCGACGCCGGTTGGTGGGCAACGTTCGGTAGCCTGTTTTATCCGCCCATGCTTTTCTTGCTGCTGGCCGCCTACGCTGGCGTAAACATCATGCGCTCCTTTAACCTGCGCGAGCAACTGGTGTTCGTTTCCGGCGTGATTGCCGTCTTGTTCTTGGCGTGGCTATGGTATTTCTGGAGCGACCGGGGCGGCAGTTTTTGGGAAATCCAGTTCGGCGCACTCTGGGGCTTTTATCATTTTGCGCCCGATATGGACACCGAACGCACCCTAAAGGCCCTGTTGATGGCCGTGCTGTTGTGTACGATCATGCTTAGTTACGGGGCATACTTTCACCGCAAGCTGATCCAGGCGCAAAAGAGCGTCGCCATCCTGTACTGGTTTTTGTTCGTCGGCGCGGCAGTCATTTTGTTGCAAGACGACCCCTTGCCAGCGCATTTTTTATTGATTATGCCCTCGGTCGGCATTTTCATGGCCCTGTCGTTTTTTGCGCTGCGCAACCGGGTCATCGCCGAGATTTTTCATTTCGCCTTATTAGCGGTGGTACTGTTTGTCCAATTTTTGCCGTTGGCCAACCGGTAAACAAAGGGCAAGAAACAAAAGGCAAGGGGCAAAAGCAATTTGCAAATGGCGTGCAGCGACATCCCAATTTTTCATCAGGAAGGCCATCATTAACAAGCAACCAACCAATTAACCGATAACTAATCAACCAGTCAACTATTTATGAAATTCGGTGTCATTGTTTTTCCAGGCTCCAATTGCGACGACGATATAGTCCACGTCCTGGGCGACGTGATGAGCCAACCGGTCGTCAAGCTGTGGCATAAAGAGACGGAGTTGCCCGACTTCGGGGCAGGCGACTGCATTGTACTGCCCGGCGGCTTTTCTTACGGCGACTACGTGCGCGCCGGGGCAATTGCCCGGTTTTCGCCGATTATGCAAGCGGTAAAAGTTTTTGCCGAACAAGGCGGATATGTATTCGGCGTGTGCAACGGCTTCCAGATCTTGTGCGAAGCGGGCCTACTGCCCGGGGTGTTGTTGCGCAATGAAAATCAGCAGTTTATTTGCAAGAACGTGTGGTTGCGCCCGGTTACCCGGCAGTCGCCCATCACGACGGGACTGGACTTAGGGCAGCCCTTAAAAATCCCCATTGCCCACGCGGAAGGCCGCTTCTATGCGGACGAAAAGACGCTGGATGCGCTGGAACAAAACGATCAGGTGCTGTTTCGCTACTGTACCCCGACTGGCGAAGTAACTTCAGAAGCTAATCCCAATGGAGCTGCCCGCAACATTGCCGGTATCTGCAATGAACGGCGCAACGTCTTTGGTATGATGCCCCACCCGGAGCGTGCCAGCGAAGATATTTTGGGCAATACCGATGGACGCGGGATATTTGAGTCGCTGTTGACAGCGGTAGCGGGTTGAGGCATTTTTTTAATTGGAAGAAAGTAAAATAATAATTTGCCTTTTGGGATAGGATTAAAATATTGAATTTTTCAACTCCTATTTTTGGTAATTCCTGTTCACTTGTATTATAATTGAAGACCAAACAACTTTACGCTTTCTTAACATTGGCGACAATAATCTGTTTAATGATAAAATAAAAACCTCTTATGCACTTCATTATCTGCTATACAAACCGTCATTATGGAAATCTTACATTGAACAAGTACTCTGTTCCCAGACTGACTGCCAAATGCTTTGTTTTATATGTATCGTGTTTGCTCTCTTTACTATTGATTTCTATCACTGGGCAAAGTCAAAATCCTGCCTTGCCGCCTGTCGCTTGCCAACACTCAATTGGAGAATTTGACCATTTTGAATCCCGCACCGATGGTTTGCGCCTTTTTTCAAAATTACCCGATGGTTGGGAAATATATTCTAAATACGATTCTACGGCAACACTTGTTTCTATTGACACCATTGGCCGCGATACGATTTCCACACTTGCTATTGTGCTGGATAGCATTCTGGTGGAAAGGAATTATCTGGGAGAAGTGATCGGTCAAAGAATACTGCCCCATCATCTTTGGATGAGCCAGAATCCTGCTGTGCCGTCCAGTAGGCTTACTAATGCTGTTTTGCTTGATTCTTGTTACTATTTTTTATGGGTACAATTACCTTATTCTGCCAGTTGGCCTGGAAGGCTAAGAATAATAAAAACCGATTACAACTTTGATGAAATTGCGCAGACTCCCGATTTAGATTATTTTTTCGATTTTCAAGGGGTAGAGTACTTTGGCTTGGTGAGTAATGACTTAATTGGTGTCAGTTATCATTTAGCGGGCGGACAAAGTACGACGACAACGAACATGAAAATTTTCGATAAGAATCTGGTCGCGGTCATTCAACAAACTAACTGGGGAGGTGTCGGATCTTCGCCTCCTGGTTCGGGATTAAAGCGATTGACCAATAATTGTTTTTCTTATAATAAAATTTACGGGGAAGATGGCGGAAAAATTGTCCATTATCAAGTATATCAACGTTCCAACGGGCAAAATCGGCTACTACATTCAAAATGGTTAAAAATCAGCCAGTTATCTAATGATCCACCTTTATTCCGCATTCAAACCGCATTTATAGTCTGGGACGAAACAGGCATTCCAGTCGTAAGCGTAAGCGACAAATTATTGCCGGTATATCCCACCTATGTTAATCCAGATCCTGCTGCAATGAGCTATTATGCCATTGATACGTTGCATATAGTGGCTCCGTTGACGGTTAATGATTCGCTATCTGCCTTGTTTACCATGTATTCTTTTTATCCCTTGCATGGGGTAGTCAATATTGGTA
>JAYUXG010000604.1:0-7100 GCA_043753125.1 Saprospirales bacterium
GGTAACCTCCGCCAAGTATTAGACTTCATCAAACATGGCGCAAAAGCATTGAAATTTTCTTTCTTTCTACTTCTTTCTTTTTTGCTTTGGCAATGCGGCCAAGAAAAGACCCAAGCCACCTCCACGCAAGCAGCCCCCGCTCACCCTTTGTTCTCCCTCCTCCCCGTCGCAGAAACCGGAGTCAATTTCCAAAACACGCTCACCGAAGGCCCGAACACCAACATTCTGGTCTATGAATACTTCTACAATGGGGGCGGCGTGGCCACCGGCGACCTGAATGGCGATGGGTTGATTGATTTATATTTTACCGCCAATATGGAATCCAATCGCCTTTACCTCAACCAAGGCGGCTGGAAATTTAAGGATATAACTGACCTATCCGGCACCGCCGGTCGGCCTGGCCCCTGGAAAACCGGGGTCAGTTTGGTGGACATCAACGGCGACCAGAAACTGGACCTGTACGTGTCGTACTCCGGGATGCTGCCCGAAGCCAAACGCGCCAACCAACTCTTCATCAACTTGGGCAACGATGCCAATGGCGTCCCGCGTTTTGAGGATCAGGCTGCCGCACTCGGACTGGCCAGTACGGGGTTTAGCAACCAAGCCTACTTTTTTGACTACGACCGGGACGATGACCTAGATATGCTGCTGCTCAACCACAGCCCCAAATCGCTGCCCATGCTCAGCGAGACAGGTAACGCCGAGATGCTGAAGCAGGACGATCCCAACCAGGGACTGCGCCTTTTTCGGCAGGACAAGGGCCTTTTTGCCGATGTCACCCAAGCTTCCGGCGTGCGTGGTACGCCGCTCAGCTACGGTCTTGGTCTCGGCATTGGCGACGTAAATCGCGATGGCTGGCCGGACTTTTACGTGTCAAACGATTATGCTGTACCCGATTATCTTTATTTGAACAACAAAAACGGCACTTTCACCGACCGTTTGGGACAAAGCATCGGCCACAACAGTCAATTTTCGATGGGCAACGATATGGCCGATGTGAACAACGACGGTTGGGCAGACATCGTGACCCTCGACATGTTGCCGGAGGACAACCACCGGCAAAAGTTGCTCATGGGTGCCGACAACTATGCCAAGCACGACCTCAATGTGCGCAGCGGTTTCCACTACCAATTCATGCGCAATATGCTCCAACTCAACAATGGTAATGGCACGTTCAGTGAGATCGGTCAATTGGCAGGTATTTCTAATACGGACTGGAGCTGGGCTGCCCTGCTGGCCGATTACGACAACGACGGGTGGAAAGACCTCTTCGTCACTAATGGCTATTACCGCGACTATACCAATCTGGATTTCATCAATTACATGGACGGAGTCGTGCAAGCGAAAGGTCGACTGCAACGGGAGGATGTACTGGAAATCATCAAGCACATGCCCGCTTCCAACGTTGCCAATTATATTTTTGCCAACCAGGCTGGGCAGTCGTTTGTCAATAAGTCCTACGATTGGGGGGTAGCGCAACCCTCGAACAGCAATGGTGCCGCTTATGCCGATCTGGACAACGACGGCGATTTAGATTTGGTAGTCAATAATGTCAACCAACCCGCTTTTATATATCGCAACGAAGCACAGCGGCAACCAAACCATCATTATTTGCAAATCCAATTGCAAAGCACGGGTGGGAACACACAAGGCATTGGCACCACTATTCATATTTTTGCCCAAGGCCAGCAGCAAACCTTAGAACAACAATGCGCACGTGGCTATCTGTCGTCGGTGTCGCCGCTGTTGCATTTTGGCTTGGGTTCAGCCACCCAAGTAGATTCTTTGGTGACCACTTGGCCTGACGGTCGGCAACAAATATTAACCAATGTGCCAGCCGATCAAAAACTGGTGCTGCAAGCAAAAGATGCCAGCAAACCCGGAAAACAGTTGGCATTGCCAAACCCCATTTTCCGCGAAACACTGGCCCCCTTCCCATATCAGCAGGCTACCTCCACGGTGCGCGACTTTGATCGGCAAAATTTGTTGATTTCCGAAATGTCTTTTCCCGGCCCCTGCCTGGTCAAAGGCGACGTAGACGGCGACAAACGCGAGGACGTGATCGTGGGAGGCAGTGCCGGGCAAGCCTTACATTTATATCTGCAACCATTTGGTGAACGGTTTCGCAAACAACTCGTACCCGCTTTTGAGGCCGACCAAGCCTTTGCTACTGCCGATTTGGCCTTATTTGATGCCAATGGCGACGGTTTTCTGGACCTGTACGCTGCCAGTGGCGGATACAATCAACTGTCCGAGCAAGACCCACTCCTTATGGATCGTCTTTACCTCAACGATGGCAAAGGCCATTTTACCCGCGATGCAGGGGCCTTGCCCGATTGGCGAGCCAGCAAAGGCTGCGTTGCGGTGGGCGATGCCAATGGCGACGGACATCCTGACCTGTTTGTGGGCGGTAGGGTAGTGCCGGGACGCTACCCCGAGGCCCCGCGCAGCGCACTATTGATCAATGATGGCAAAGGCCATTTTTCTGACCAGACCAGCGTATTGGCCATGCAGCTCCAAAACTTGGGTATGGTCACCGATGCCGCGTGGGTGGACCTCAATCAGGATGGGTCGGCAGAATTGGTCCTCGTCGGCGAATGGCTGCCCATTTCGGTATATACTATGCACGGAGGTAAAATGGAAGATCAAACCCTCCAATATTTTGGCAAAGCCTACCGAGGCTGGTGGAACACCCTCGAAGTGGCCGACTTGAACCATGACCAAAAACCCGACCTGATCGTCGGAAACCTGGGCGAAAATACGCAGATCAGAGTCTCTGACGCGGAACCAGCAGAACTATATTACCGCGATTTTGACGGCAATGGCTCGGTGGACCCTATTCTTTGCTGCTATATCCAAGGCAAAAGTTATCCTTATCTGACCCGCGACGAACTGGGTAAACAACTGCCCCGGATGCGCGCCCGCTTTACCACCTATGAGAGTTATGCCGATGCTACCTTGCCGGACCTGTTCCCTGCCGCTGACCTCGAATCAGCCGGACATTTGACGGCTAACTACTTGGCCACCAGTCTTTTCATCAATCAGGGCGGACAGTCGCTACGCTTGCAAACGCTGCCCATAGAGGCCCAATATTCGCCTGTTTACGCTATTGGGGTACTGGATGCCAATCACGATGGACAAACCGACTTATTGTTATGTGGCAACAATAGCCATACCAAGTTGCGGCTCGGCAAGCTGGACGCCAATTACGGCGTACTGCTGACGGGCGATGGAAAGGGCAGTTTTCAGTATGTACCCCAAGCCCAATCGGGCCTGCAATTGAAAGGGGATGTACGGAGCGTACTGTTACTCGGTCAAAGCGTGTTATTTGGGGTCAATCAGGGCGCATTGGTTTCTTATCAGTTCCATCACCGCAAGAGTTTATGAAAAGGTCCTCTCTTGCCTGCTTGCTGCTCATCTTGGCGATGATGGGATGCCACTGGACCGATAAGCCAATTACGGAACAGGAAGTTGCTGGTGCCTGGGCCGACCTGACGCTGCGCATTGCCCGCTACACGCCCGCCAATTCCCCCACTTTTGCGTCGCGGGCGTTTGGATATATTGGGCTGACGATGTATGAGTCGATTGTACAGGGCTATCCAGAGTATCAAAGCATGGCTACGCACTTGAATGGATTGGATATTTTGCCTTCGCCAACGACAGGCAGCATTTACGATTGGGTACTGGCCTTAAATGCTGGTCAGGCGTATATACTCCAAAACATTTATCAGCAAACTTCCGAGGCTAACAAACATACCATTGATTCATTAGAAACAGTGTTTTTTGTCTATTTTTCCCATAAACAGCCCCAAAAAGAAGTAGTGGAACGCTCAGTGGCCTACGGCCAAGCCGTGGCGGCAGCCATTTTTGAGTGGTCTAAAACAGATGGTGGCCACCGGGGCTATTTGAAAAACTTCGACAAGACTTATGTGCATCCCAAGCATCCGGGCGGCTGGCGGCCACCGATGTATGCGCAATCTTTCAGCCACCATCCGCTGCATCCGCACTGGGGCCAAAACCGCACTTTTTTACGGCAGGATGCCTTATTGCCCGCTCCACCCACCATACCTTACGATACTGCCAAAGGCTCGGATTATTATCAACAGTTTGCGCTGGTGTATGCGAAAAAGTTGACGCAGGAAGAAAAAGAAATCGCTCTATGGTGGGCCGATGATCCGGGTGAGACCTTTACACCGCCTGGGCATTCTTATTACTTAGCCAGCGTTGCGCTGCGCAAGACCAACCCACCGTTGATTCTATGGGCGCAAACCTATGCCCGAACCGGCATGGCGGTGGCTGATGCTTTTATCAATTGCTGGAAATGGAAATACCACTATTTTTCCGAACGGCCGAATACCTTTATTCCAGCATTTATAGACCAAGAATGGGAATCGTTCTGGCCGGAGCCGCCTTTTCCGGCTTTTCCGTCCGGCCACGCTATCCAATCGGCAGCATCGGCCATCGTGTTGACAGATTTATTTGGCGAACCTTTTTCCATTATTGATAGCGCGCACGTGGGGCGCCCCCGCGACGAACTCCGCGAGGTGGACTTTAAAGCCCGTTCGTACCACTCGTTTTGGGAAGTGGCCGTCGAATCTGCCGATTCCCGGTTTTATGGCGGTATTCACACGCGGCAGGACAATCAGGCGGGCCAGGATGCCGGGGTGTTGATTGGTAAAAACGTGAATGCGCTGCCGTGGCGGAAGAAAGTAGGGGATGAGTAACTAGGCAAAATTGCAAAAAGGCAAAGCCGCGCTATGGTGACAAACCAACTATAACAGTATCAACAACTATGAAAAAAATTGTTTTTTTTAAAAATTCATTCGCATTCCTGGTATTGTCCGTCTGGATGCTACTATTCATGCACTGCGCAACGACGCGTAAAACAGATCGCCCAAAAGAATGGGTGTTCTTGTTCAATGGCAAAGACATTAATAACTGGACGGTTAAAATCCATCACCACGAGGTAGGAGACAATTACGGCCAGACGTTTCGGGTGAAAGACGGTGTCATTCAAGTGCGCTACGATCAGTACGATGCGTTCAAAGAGCGGTATGGGCATTTGTATTTCAACCAGCCGTTTTCCTATTATCACTTATCCTTTGAATACCGATTTATTGGTGAGTGGCGGAAAGATGCGCCGGAATACACCATCCTGAACAGTGGCGTGATGTTTCATTCGCAAGATCCGCGCACCATGCCAAAGGAGCAGGATTGGCCCATCTCGGTGGAAATGCAGCTGCTCGCTGGGCTGCCCGATGGCAAACCCCGACCCACCGGCAATATGTGTTCGCCCGGCACCGATGTCATTTATCAAGGCAAAATTGACCCTCGGCACTGCATTGAATCCAGTTCCAAGACCTACCGGGGAGAACAATGGGTGCGGGCAGACCTGATTGTTTTGGGCGATTCGCTGATTACACACATCATCAATGGCGACACGGTGTTGCAGTATTCCAAGCCACAAATCGGCGGCGGGGTGGCCAATCGCTACGACCCGGCCATCAAACAGGATGGGAAATTATTGAAATCAGGCTTTATTGCGCTGCAAAGCGAAGGACAACCGGTTGATTTTCGGAATATTAAGATAATGGATTTGACGAAAAAGTAGGATATTGTTTGTTTTACCAAATTCCTTCTGTAACAGATGTGCACTCTACATTTTTTGTCATTCTGTCCGAATCCGTCCACCCTACGCGGACTATATATAATCATAGTGTTTTATAGCAACCCACTTACCGCCCAAACCCCACCTACCGCTACCCCTTTTGTAGACATCACGGAAGCAGCGGGCATCCATCACCAGTTTAAGGTCTATGAAGGGATGTTTGGCGGCGGCATTTGCGTGCTTGATCTAAACAAGGACGGTTTTGAAGATGTGTTTATTACGGGTGGCATGAATGACGACCAGCTGTATATTAATCAAGGTAACGGTACGTTTCGCAACACCTACGAAGGGTCGGGGCTGGAATTAAGTAAGAGATTCGTCACCCAGGGGGCCGTTGGGGCCGATGTCAACCGCGACGGCTGGGTGGATTTATTCGTGACTACGCTGACTTCCAAAGACACGATGCCAGCCATACCCCGTGCCCGCAACCTACTATTCCTCAACAACGGCAACGGCACTTTTCGGGATGCCACCGACGAATATGGGCTGACCAATTTGTATTCGTTCAGCACCGGCGGCAGCTTTGGGGATTTCAATGCCGATGGGTGGCCCGATCTCTACGTGGGTAATTACTTTGTCAGCTACGAGGGGGAATTGTCGTACCTCAGCGACGCGACCATCGCCGGGGCCAACCAGACAGCCAAAGGTTACCTGCTGCGCAATGAAGGAGGTAAGTCTTTCAAAGATGTGTACGCCCAATACGATTTGAAGCACCGAGGCTTCGGTTTTGGCGGTGTTTTTACCGATTACGATAACGACGGCGACCAGGACCTGATCGTCAACCACGATTTTGGGTACAAGGCGGTGCCGAGTTATATGTTCAAGAACAAGTATCCGTGGCGATCTTTCGAGGATGTGAGTAAGGAAACCGAAATGAACCTGAAAATCAACGCAATGGGCGCGGCGGTGGGTGACTACAACGAAGACGGGCAGCTGGATTATTTTGTCACCAATATCCGTTTCAATCGCTTCATGGTCAACCAAGGACCGGGTAAACCTTTTGTGGAGAAGGCTAAAGAACTGGGTATGCACTATGTATCCATCAGTTGGGGAGCCAATTTTGCGGATTTTGACCACGACGGCGACCTGGATTTGTACGTCGCTAATGGCGACCTCAACCCCTACTGTGTGCCCATGGCCGATTTTTATTTTGAAAACGACAAGAATACTTTTACCGAAAAAGCCCGCGCGATGGGCCTAAACGACTACGGCATTGGGCGCGGCTCAGTCGCCTTCGACATGGAGAACGACGGTGATCTCGACATCATGGTGGTCAACCAAAAGGCCGTTTCCGATTACCCTGTGCCTTCTACCACCCGCTTGTATCGCAACGACGCGGCCAAAGGAAACTGGCTAAAAGTGGCTTTGTCGGGCCGGGAGGCCGAAAGTCATGGTCTCGGTTCGCGCATCCTGGTGGTGGCCGGGGGCCATC
>JAYUXG010000605.1:0-2891 GCA_043753125.1 Saprospirales bacterium
CCTTCTTTGAGCAATTGTTCCACGGCGTTGGCATTGGGCGTAAAGAGCCAGGTGGAGACGTGATCGGTCATGATTCGGTTGATCTCTTCCGGCATTTTCCGGTTGAAAGACCGCAACCCGGCTTCTACGTGGGCCACTGGGATGTGCAATTTTACAGCGGCCAATGCCCCGGCCAAAGTAGAGTTAGTGTCCCCATAGACTAGTACGCAGTCCGGTTTTTCGGCCATTAGTATTTTTTCAATCCCTTCCAGCATCCGACCGGTCATTTCCCCGTGCGAGGAACCGTGGATACCCAAATTGTAGGCGGGGACAGGAATCTCTAGTTCGTCAAAGAACACATCGGACATCTGTGGGTCAAAGTGTTGGCCGGTATGGATCAGTGTTTCGGTGATGCCATGGGCGGAAAATGCCTGGGAGACCGTGGCGGCCTTGATAAATTGTGGGCGGGCACCGATTACAGTAATTACTTTCAAAAGGAAAAAATTATGTTGAGGTGGTTGAGGGAAATGGTTGAAGTTGTTGAGAGAAGTTATTGAATAATTAGATATTCTCCACCTGCGTAGCAGACTCAACATTCTCCACACTCTCAATAATAACTTTATCGCCCCAGCCAGCGACGGAGCTTCTGGTTGAGCTGTGCCTTCCAGATGACCAGGTGTTCATTGGATGGGTAGTCTTTATAAGTCTTTAAGGGGCTATGAAAGATGCGATCAAATTCTTCTTTGGAAATGCCGAGCTTTTTTACCACATATTTCATATCCTCCTCCAGGTATTTCGTGTCGTAAGTCGGCTGTTCCATCTCTTTCAAGGCTTCTGAGCGGGTCATCTGGCCGGATAAGATAAGGCTGGACAGGTGCGCCTTCCGCTTGTCGTACCCAAAGCGCATCGGCAGGTAGTAGGACTGGAAAAACTTGGTAAATCTGGATTCGTAGTGTTTGCCGCCATAGTAGCGCCAGCCCAATTCCTGTTCCAAGGTTTTTATCGCCTCCGCCTTGCTGTACGGCATATAATTAAGCAAGGCAGCAACTTTCATTTTCTTGATAAAAGGGAAATAGAGGTAGAAATCGAAGAAATTGACGACGGGGTAATTAACGATTTTCTTCTTGTCGCCAAATTGCTTATGGATGGCCACCAACTGTTTGCCGTCCATGGCATTATAGCCCCATGCACCCGGCAATACCGACTCTGTGGCAATATTGTAGCCATTCAATACGTAGCGGATGTTGTTTTTTACGGCGTAACTATACAAGGCCGCAAAAAAAGCATGGTCCTGCGGTACATCTTGGTTGGCTATACCCGACCGAAAATAGGCTTTTTGCATATCCTGCATCATTTCCCAGTCGACCACGTGGGTATGCAGGTCTAATCCCAGTTTGGAGACAATGCTTTCGATGTTTTTTACGGCCAATTCCGAATTCCAGCCGCCATCTACGTGTACTGCCAAGATACGTAGCCCCAGCTTGCTGGCCTGATAGGCTAAATAAGAACTATCGACCCCACCGCTTAAACCAATGATGCAGTCGTAGTCTTTATTCTTACCATCCGCTTTCATGTCGCGGACGATCTGGTCTATCTTCTGCTGGCCGACTTCATTGGGGAACCAGTGCTTGGAATAGACCTGGTCAAATTTCTGGCAATGGCTGCATTCACCCGTCTCATCAAATGTAATCTCTGGATCGGTCGTATCCATAATACATCGCACACAAGTCCTTAAGATTTGGGGTGGATTTTCTGCCACGATCATTTTTCTGCTTTGAACTCTATTAAAGATTATGGTTGGTCGGGTAAGTGATGAGCACCGCTCTATGTTTTCCATAAAAGACAAACATACTACCAGCGGCCACCGCCGAAGCACCACCTTGGTCAATGGCGGTTTTAAAATCGGCGACCGAAGCGGCACCGCCCAGGGCAATCACTGGGATGCCCACCTTATCGGTGATGCTTTTTATCAAAACGAGGTCATAGCCAGTCATCATCCCATCTTTATCAATAGAATTGATGACCAATTCCCCGGCACCGCGTTTTTCCATGGCTATAGCGTGTTCTACCGGATGAAGTGAGTGCCGCTGGCTGCCAGCATGACTGACGACTTCGTACTTGCCAAAAAAATTCTTTTTTACGTCTATGGACACCACAATGCTTTGGCTGCCAACCACCGAAGTAGCCTCCTCTACAAAAGAAGGATGGGTGACGGCAGCGGAGTTGATAATGATCTTTTCTACGCCCAGCCGGATGAGTTTACTAATTTGTTCCAGTTTGGACACTCCGCCACCATAGGCAATGGGCATAAAGGCCTCGCTGGCGATAGATTCGATCAATTCGTAATTTGGCTCGCGCTTTTGGGTGGTGGCTTCTATATCGAGGATGGCCAACTCATCCACTTCTTTCTCATTAAATATCTTGACGGCATTGATGGGATCGCCTACGTATTTCGGGTCTTTAAACTTGACCGTTTTGACCAGCCCCTGGTTTTTCAACAATAATACTGGTATTACTCGGGTGCGGAACATAATTATACTTTTGAGAAATTCTCCAGCAGTTTCATGCCAAACTTATGGCTTTTCTCAGGGTGGAACTGGGCACCAAAAATGTTGTCCGCGCCGATGATGGCCACTGCCTCAATGCCATATTGGGTAGTGGCGATCACGTTTTCATCGTTTTCACAATCCACATGATAAGAATGGACAAAGTAAAAGCGGGGTTCGCTGTACATATTCTCTAAAATACTACTACTGTGCTTGACCTGAATATTGTTCCAGCCCATGCGTGGTACCTTCAGCGAACTGTTTATACCGGAAAAATCAAACTTGCGGGTAGTGGATTTGATCCAGCCCAAGCCTGCCAAGCGGCCTTCTTCACTTCCACTACTGAGCAGCTGCATTCCCAGGCAA
>JAYUXG010000606.1:0-2887 GCA_043753125.1 Saprospirales bacterium
CTTTTGGAGGGTCAACAAGGGAGTAAACTGCATAATTCAGGTGTTTTGGAGGAAAATCACAAAAATATGATTTAGATTGTCCGATAAAGTTGAAATAACCGGGCCTTCCCACACCAAAACCGTAGGGAACGAGGGCGTTGATTCATTCTATGCCGACTAAATGGACAGACACTAAGTAAGAAGAAAAACTCCTTTTTCATAATGCAATGGTTTTATAGGGTTAACGAATAATGGTAATCCGTTGGGTATGCAGCCAATCGCTTCCTTGCACCCGTAACAGGTAAGTCCCAGTCTGTAATTCTGCCATATTCATTGACACGGTCGCTGCTTTGCTGGAAACATCGTGCTTATACTGGGAATACCGCTATTGGCCATAGAATAGTTCATTACTTCCACCGCCAGGAAAATGTGTAAGGGCGACCAACCGCCGGCATTAGTGGAGAGCCACTCTGTAGCAGGGGTAGTAAATAGCAGCAATACATCAATCGTGGCAGCGCAATTGTTCACCTCATCTTCGCACCACTCTAAGGTAGGGCTGCTGGCAGCACTGGTATTGCCACATTCCGTAGTGCGTATTTCTTTTGACTGCTTGGTCAAAGCACACTTGTTACCGCCCAATGGGTGCAGCATATAAGAGACTGCGCCTTGGTTGATCAGGCCGATCCTGCCCCCATCCCGTGAAATGAGGATGACATCCCCGCTGCCGTCTTTTAAAGGACCTCCCCAGATGTAGTTATTGTCGTCCGTGTATTCGGCGCGGGTCACCTTGGCCACCAGAGTGAAAGTAGAAAATCCCGGCAGCGTCAAAGAAAGCTCGCCTTTGACTTGAGCCGTCGCCAGGTTACCGACCTGCACGATGCTATAGCCCTCGTTGGGCCTCGCCAGCACTTTTTGCAGCGCACTTTGCTGGGCCAGGGTGAGTTGGTTTTGGGAGCTCATGCTCAAAAAGGTCTGCGCGAGAACAGGGGGAGGCCCCACAGCAAAAACAGCCAGCTAAGCAGGAGCTTGGGTGAGTGGGCGAGTGGGTCATAAAGTTAAAGTTAGTGCTTTTTAAAAAAGGTGAACGAAAGGCCATGAAAATAACCAAAAAATTTCTGTGGTAAAGATCAGGACTCCCGTGTTCTCAAAAAAGAACAGTTTTGCACTTTTCGCCTCCCCCAGATTTGCAGGCTTTCATGACGGTCACTTGCTCAAGAACGTGGAAATAATAAAATATTACTTTCCCACAACCCCTCCCGAAGCAATCACGAGGGGTTATGGAAATTTGACAACTTATCTTTTATATATTCCTTAGCAACTGGCTACCAGATTTTTGCATTTTGAAACGCTAACAACCAATGGCTCGCTCAATGTTCCCCATGTAGACCCGCCTGTTCCTTCTGGTAATCCTCGGTCAATTTCTTCTGGATGTCGCTCGGCACGGCCCCGTACTCCGAAAAGGCGATGGAGAACTTGGCCTTGCCCTGCGTAAGAGAGCGCAAGGCCGATGAATATTTATGGAGTTCTTTCAGCGGCACGCGCGCTTTAATCACTTGGTAATGCCCGTCGGCATCCATGCCCATGATGATGGCCCGGCGGGTTTGCAAGTCGCCCATCACCGCGCCCATCACCTCGGCATCGCACATCACCTCCAAATCGTATAAAGGCTCGAGCAGTTGCGGGCCAGCCTTGTGGAAAGCCTCTTTGAAGGCCATTGTAGAAGCAATCTGGAAAGCCATATCGTTGGAGTCCACGTCGTGCATCTTGCCGTCGTACACGCTGATGCGGATATCGCGACAATAAGAACCAGTACCAGGACCTTCTTCCATTTTGGCCATGATGCCCTTCTTAATGGCGTTGATGAAGCGACTGTCGATCACGCCGCCTACAATGGCCCAGACAAAGGAGAATTTGCCGCCCCATTTGAGGTCCTCTACCTCAATATTTTTGGCGTTCAACCCATGCGGAGCGGGCATTCCATCGTAGTAAGGCTCAATGCGGATGTGTACCTCGCCAAACTGGCCCGCTCCACCCGACTGCTTTTTGTGCCGGTAGTCCTGATTGACTTCTTTGGTGATGCTTTCTCGGTAGGGGATGCGCGGCTCAATAAATTGAAGTTGAATGCCAAAATTTTGTTCGGCCTTGTAGCGTACAATGTCAAGGTGCATTTCCCCCTGCCCTTGCACGATGGTTTGCTTGAGTTCCATACTTTGTTCTACCAATAGCGTGGGGTCTTCTTCCTGGATGGAGTGCAGGGCGTGGGCCATTTTTTCCACTTCGGCCTTGCTGGGCGGCATTACCGCCATGCGGATACGGGGCGGCGGAAAGTGGATGCGCTCAATGCGCAGATCGGAGCCTTTCGGGTTGAGGGTTTGATTGGTATGCGAGCCTTTGAGTTTTACGGTGCAGCCAATGTCGCCGGCGCGGAGTTCCGGCACAATGTCGCGGTTCTTGCCCTCACTTTCAAAAAGTTGCGAGAAACGCTCCACATTACCATTGTCGGCGTTGGTGAGCTCGTCGCCGGTTTTCAGCACCCCGGAGTACACCTTGAAATAGGAAACATTGCCGACTTTTGGTTCGTTCACCGTCTTGAAAATGAATACGCAAGGCCGGGCTGCCGCATCGCAGGGCTTGGAGCCACCGCCTTCCAGGGTGGCGGCAGGCCGGTCGGCGGGGCTGGGGCAGATGTCGTGGATAAAGCCCATGATACGCCCACTGCCCATATCTTGCAGGGCGGACACGCAAAAGAGCGGATAAAACTGACGGTGGGCCAATCCGATGCTCAATCCTTTGGCCAGTTCTTCCTCATCAAGATTGCCTTCGGAAAAATATTTCTCCATCAGGGCATCGTCGTTTTCCGCAGCAGCCTCCACCAGCGCGTTGTGCATCTCGTTGGCGCGGGCTTGGT
>JAYUXG010000607.1:0-2873 GCA_043753125.1 Saprospirales bacterium
AAAAGTAGCCTGTCCCGCACAAAAATATTTACATGGTTGATTGGCCGCGTAGGCCGGGCATCGTCCCGGAATATAATTGAAACAACTATCAATTATCAACTAATCCTTGCTATGACTTTGACACAAAAAGAAATCGCTGAGGTGCTGGCCAAAAAGCCGGAGAACCGATATAAGTACTTCATCAAGAGTGTGATGAAAGAGGAAGAAGTCTGGGGCCTTGCCGACAAAGAAGGCTGGCTGTTGCTGGAAGACGAAGAGGACGATATGGATGTATTAGCCGTGTTCCCAAACCGGGAATTTGCCAAAATATTTCGTAAAGAAGGTGGCTTCGAGGAATTTCAAGTAGAAGCTTTGGATTTGCAGGAATTTATGGATTGGCTGGAAGATTTTGAAAAACAGAATATGAAGGTAGCAGTGTTTCCCACGCCCGATTTTCAAAGTGCGGTGATGACCCCCAACCGGATCAAGGCTGATTTTAAGGCTGAATTTGATAAAGAAATGGATTAAAACACGATATGTATCAATAAAACACCAGTTTCTATTTCTATCATGAGTCCAACAGAAGTGAACAAGTTCTTCAAAGAGCCGGGTGAGAAACGGCTGGCTTATTTTCTTAAGACCGTGGCCTCCACGAAGGTAGTGTATGGGCTGTCTGATGAAGAGGGCTGGGCATTGCTCGGCGACGATAATGATGTGGATATACTGCCCCTGTTTCCGCATGCTGAAATGGCCGAGGCTTTCCGAAAAGCTGCCGATTTCGAGGGATATGCCGTGGAAAAAGTAGAGATGGAGGAGTTGTTGGAGTGGCTGGAAGAAATGGAAGAAGACCAATTGATGGTAGCCGTTTGCCCCAACACTCGCTTTGAAGGGGCCATTGTGGAACCGTTGCAGTTAAAAGAAGATTTATTAAAGTTATGAGTCGCAAACTATTGCTTGATAAAGCCCATGTAGAGGGCATCCACACCTACGACGTCTATCGCCGCGAAGGGGGCTACCGCTCTGTGGAGAAGGCATTAAAATCCATGTCGCCGGAAACGGTGCTGGACGAGGTGAAAAAATCCGGTCTGCGCGGACGCGGTGGCGCGGGCTTCCCTACGGGCATGAAGTGGTCTTTCTTGGCCAAGCCCGAAGGCGTGCCGCGTTACCTGCTTTGCAACGCCGACGAGAGTGAGCCGGGTACCTTCAAGGATCGCTACTTGATGGAGAAACTGCCCCATCTGCTGATTGAGGGAATGATTACCTCAAGTTTTGCCTTGGGCGCACACACTTCTTACATCTACATCCGTGGGGAGTACTCTTGGGTGGTACGCATCTTGGAGCGAGCTATTGGCGAGGCGTATGCACAGGGCTGGCTCGGCAAGAACATCCTTGGCTCTGGCTATGATTTGGATTTGTACGTGGCTCCCGGCGCGGGTGCCTACATCTGCGGCGAGGAGACGGCCCTGATCGAAAGCCTAGAAGGCAAGCGCGGCAATCCCCGCGTGAAGCCGCCGTTTCCAGCGGTGAAGGGACTCTGGCAATGCCCCACAGTGGTCAACAACGTGGAAACCATCGCCGCCGTGGTGCCGATAATCAATGACGGCGGGGAGGAATACGCCAAGATCGGTATTGGCAAAAGCACTGGCACTAAACTGATTAGCGCGGGCGGTAACATCAACCGGCCCGGTGTGTATGAAATAGACCTGGGCCTTCCAGTGGAGGAATTTCTCTATTCCGACGAGTGGTGTGGCGGCATCAAAAATGGTAAACGGCTGAAAGCCTGCGTGCCGGGCGGTTCTTCGGTACCCATCCTTCCCCACTTTCTGGTGACCAAGACGCTGGCGGGCGAACCCCGCTTGATGAGCTACGAAAGCCTGGCCGATGGCGGGTTTGTGTCCGGCTCCATGCTGGGTTCAGGTGGCTTTATCGTCTATGACGAAGACCAGTGCATCGTGCGCAACACCTGGAATTTTGCCCGTTTCTATCACCACGAAAGCTGCGGCCAATGCTCGCCCTGCCGCGAGGGGACGGGCTGGATGGAAAAGGTGCTCTGGCGCATGGAAAACGGCATGGGCAAACTCTCCGACATTGATATGCTGGTGGATATTGCCAAAAAGATCGAAGGGAACACCATTTGTCCGCTCGGCGATGCGGCGGCCTGGCCCGTGGCGGCGGCCATCCGGCATTTCCGGGAGGAGTTTGAGTGGCACGTGCAGGAGCCAGTGGCTTGTTTGGAGCGGAATTATGGGTTGGTGCAGGAGGTGGAATTGGCAGTTTAAATTTTAAGAAATGATTACAGAAATTAACATCAAAAACTTTAAATCCATTGTTGATTTGACGCTGCCGCTGTCGAACATCAATGTGTTTATTGGGGAAAATGGATGTGGAAAGAGTAATATATTAGAAGCTATTGGGTTTGCCAGCGCAGCAGTTAAAAAAGATTTGTCTGATGTTCAATTAGTCTCAAAAGGTATAAGGCTTGCTAAATCATCTTTAGTTTTAAATTCATTTAAGGATAATGATCAAGAAAGTTTGGAAGTAGTTGTTAGACTTGTATCCGGTGAAGATGGCTTTGGCAAATTTTACCTTGTTATTAAACCTCAGCCCCTTAATGATGTATTAGTGACATGGAAGATTAAGAGAAGAGATTATGACGAATATGACGAAACCTTTGAAAAAACCCTTGAAGAAAATGAAATAGAGCTTGAGGAGTATAGTAAGGAAGCTTGGGACCAATTACGAGCAGGAATGGAAAAATATAGCAGAGAAACTGGCTCTCAAATGCCGAAAATGATGCCAACGAATCAAGTATCCGCAAATATAGTACGAAGGCTTAATGAGGAACGAATAGAGAAGGAGCGTTTTATTACGGATTTTGTTATATATGCTCTTTC
>JAYUXG010000608.1:0-16429 GCA_043753125.1 Saprospirales bacterium
GTGGGTACGAAAGAGGCGGACTTTAGTGACAATGTACTGTTGATGCCCAACCCAGCGGCCAGCGGCTACCTGACGGTGCACACGAACCTGCGCTTCGACCGAATATCGGTTCTTTCCAATACTGGTGCCCTGTTGCGTACCCTGAATCAGCCCGCCATGCAGGAGCAGATCGCGCTGAGTGCGCTGCCAGCAGGTACCTACTTGCTCCGTTTTGAAAGAAATGGCGGGGTGTGGACGACGCGTTTTGTGAAAATGTAAGTAGTCATTGGTTATTACTGCACCGTGAATTAAGTTGTTTTGAGTATTTGAGTATTTGATCAATTGCCTGATTAACAAGTGATTTGATCAGATACTCAAATACTCGCATCCTCAGAAATTTAATTTACGGTGTAATTAGCCAGACATTTTTTTAAATACCGGGCCTCTACGCCGGGTTTGGCGCGTGCCTTGCAACAAGGTGCCGCACACAAAAACACTTTGCATGACTTTAATTATCCGTTCGCTCGCCTTTACCATTTTATTCCTGCCCAGCCTTTTAGTTGCCCAAAATCAAGACCTACCCCGTCGCAGCAAATTGCCCATCGTCCTCAAGGAAGTGTCCGGCATGGTGTGTACCCTCCAGGGCGATGTCTGGCTGCTGAATGACAGCCACAACCCGGCCGACCTTTTTCGCTACGATCCGGTCCACAACAAAGTCCTCGAAACGCGCCACCTGCCAGTACCCAATCGCGACTGGGAGGACTTGGCCAACGACGACCAGGGAAACCTGTACATCGGCGATGTGGGCAACAACTACAATCGGCGCACTGATCTCCGCATCTATCGCTACAACCCCGCCACCCGAATGCTGGACAGCATCTTGCTGCGCTATCCCGACCAAAAGGAATTTGCGCCAGCGGACAAGAAGCGCTGGAATTTCAACTGCGAAGCCATTGTGTTTTTCCGCGACAGCCTGCACTTGTTTTCCAAAAACAACTTTCAGGGCAATTTTTACACCAAACACTACGTCGTGCCAGCCAAGCCGGGCCAGTATGTGGCCGAATTGCGCGACAGTATTTGCCTTAAAAATCGGGTGGTGACCGGGGCGGCCATTAGTCGCGACGGACATACGCTGACCTTGACCAGCTACATTATTGGCAAAAAATTCGGCTGTTTGCCCTTCACCAAGGCCACGGTTTTCTATTTCAATGGGTTTAGCGGCAGCCACTTTTTGCAGGGCAAACAAACCCGCAAGCGGCTTCCCAAGTTCCTGATCGCCCGGCAATACGAGTCGGTGACGCAGTGGACCAACGACCGCTGGCTGGTGGCCAATGAAGGCCGCAAACCGCAGATGCAGTCCGTGTGGCGGGCAAAAAAGTAGGGAAAGGTGGCCAATGAGCCAATGGTCCAGGAATGTATAAGCCCTTCTGGATTGCTAAACTAATACTCTCATCAACCAGTCATCACCTCCCAGGTATGGTCGCCCAGCAGGCGTACCGTGGCCAAATGGTCATAAGGCTGTTTGCGGCCCCACTCCTGGGGAGCGATCATGGACAGCAGGCGTTGGCCATCCGCTTTGCGCTCATACAGATGGTAAATATGATGGATGACCGGCTGGAATGGCACATCGGTCTGGTAAATAACCTCCGAAACGTCCATGCGTGCCGACAGTGACTTGGCCTGATCTACCAACGTCTCCATCTGGCGGCGGAGCTGTTCCATTTGGCGGTCCGTTTGGTCGTACATCGCGGTCATCGCGTTGCCGCGAATGCCACCCTTGTCCTCCGGGCGGATGATGGCTCCCCCCGCCGTGTGTGCGTAGGGCAGCAGGCCGGGATTTTCGGCGACCTTGTCCGGGTCGATGGGATTCACGAATGCGTCGTCTTGGCGCGATTTTTTTTCCGTTGGCATAGTGCAAAAGTAAAAGTAATCTACATCTTCCGGGCTTCAAAAAACCTACGGGGCGGAAGAAGACGTATTTATTTTCTCTGCTCATTTAAAAGCTGCTACTCATGACGTTCTCCCGATATTTCGCCTGCTTAGCCATACTATCCTTTTTAACCTGTTAATCAAAAATGGAGCAGCCTGTTATTCCCGATCCCGTTGTAGTGGGTGATTCTTCCCTCACCATGCTGGCCCTCGGCGATTCCTACACCAAAGGGGAAAGTGTGGAAACGGCCAAAAATTTTCTTAATCAACTGGCTGACAGCCTGATAGCAACAGGGCATCGCGTAGATCGCCCTAAAATAATCGCGCAGACGGGCTGGCGCACCGACCAGCTGCAAACGGCTATCACCAACGCGGATATAGACAATAAGGTGTACGACGTGGTCACGCTCTGCATTGGGGTGAATAACCAGTACCAGAATGCCAATTTTGACACCTACAAAACGCAGTTTGAACAGCTGTTGCAGACCGCCCTGGCGCGGGCGGGCCAGCGCAAAGAGCGGGTGTTGGTGGTGTCCATCCCCGACTGGGCCTACACTTATTACGGGCAACATTTCTCCAAGCCGCCCGAGCAGATTTCGCAGGAAATCGACCAGTACAACGCGGCCAACCGCAGCATCGCGGAGCGGTACGGGGTGCATTATGTACACATTACGGATATTTCCAGAAAAGGATTGGTACAACCCAACTTGGTGGCCAACGATGGTTTACACCCTTCGGCGGTACAATATACGGAGTGGGTGCGGTTGTTACTCCCGGTGGTGCGGGCGGAGCTGCGGTGGCCCCTCTCCTGCTCCCCTCGTAATGGTACACCTTTTGCTCGTTGCCCATTGCCTTTTTTTGCCTTTTGCGAGTAAGCCCCCCTCCTACTCCTCCCGTAATGGGGGAGGGTGCATCGTGGGGGGCTTGGCATTGATGATTTTTGCTGGTTGCCTTCCCGATAAAGGATCGGGATGTCGCTGCGCTCCATTTGCAAAGTCCGCCGTACTTTGCCCGCTTAAAACTTTTTCCACGGCATGAAATTAAGCAAGACCATCCTGTTCATCCTGATCAGTATATTGGCAGTTACGGGACTGCATCTTTTGCCCAGTGCAGGCATGGCAATCGCGCCGGAGGTGCTGCTGGTTGCGCGCTGGCTGGTGATCGCTGCCCTCTGCTACTACGGCTGGCAAAATCGGACCCTCAACACCTGGATACTCATCAGCATGGCCATCGGTTTCGAGGTGGGACTGGACATGGGCAAGGCCGCCAAGGACTTCGACGTGCTGAGCTCCATTTTTATCCGGCTCATCAAGACCGTGGTCGGGCCACTGTTGTTCTCCACATTGGTCATCGCTATTGCCGGGCAGGAAAATGCCAAGCAGATGGGGCGTATCGCGGCCAAGGCGTTTACGTATTTCCTGGCTGCCACTTCTATTGCGCTGGTGGTGGGCTTACTGGCCATCAACTATACCAAGGCCGGCATGGGCATCCAGCGGGAGACGAGCGACACGGTACTCCTGCCCACCAGTGATTTGCAGACCTCGCTCAATCCCAGCAAAAACGAGGCGCAATTCTTATATAACGACAAGGTGGTGACCCTGAAACCCGCTCCGACCCGGCTGGACTGGAAATTCACGCTGCTGCACACGTTTCCGGAAAACGCGGCCAAGATGCTCTATGAGAATGCCATCCTACAGATCGTAGTGTTCAGTCTGCTCTTTGGGCTGGGGCTGCGGCAGGTGTCGGCAGAACACCGGCGGCCTATGTTGGAGTTCAGCGAGTCGCTCTCGGAGGTGATGTTCAAGTTCGTGGGCTTCGTCATGTACTTTGCGCCGTTCGCGGTGGGCGGCGCGTTGGCCTCCATCATCGGCGACAAGGGGCTGGGCATCATGGTGAACCTGGCCAAGCTGCTGGGTACGCTCTACGCCGCGCTGTTCGTGTTCATCCTGATCGTGTTCATCCCGGTGCTGCTGTTTTTCCGCATCCCCATCAAGAAATTCTTCCAGACGATCTATGAACCGGCCTCACTGGCCTTTGCCACCGCCAGTTCGGAGGCAGCCCTACCGCAGGCTATGAAGGCGATGGAACGGTTCGGGGTGCCGCGCAAAATCGTCTCGTTCGTACTGCCCACGGGCTATAGTTTCAACCTGGATGGCTCCACGCTCTACCTCGCGCTGGCCTCCATCTTTTGCATCCAGGCCGCTGGCCTCAGCGAGCAGTTCACCTGGGACAAGCAACTGGTCATTATGGGCACCCTGCTGCTGACTTCCAAGGGCGTGGCCGCCGTGCCGCGTGCCTCGCTGGTCATCCTGACGGCTACGGTGGGCCAGTTCGGTATCCCGGAGTGGCCCATTGCCGTGATCTTGGGGGTGGACGCGCTGATGGACATGGGGCGCACCTGTGTCAATCTGGTGGGCAATTGCCTCGCCTCGGCGGTGGTGGCCCGGTGGGAGGGGGAATTTGATGATGTGAAGGCGGCGGAGAGTTGAATATGGCCAAACGTAGCGTCAATGGGAACGCGGATGACACAGATTAGGCGGATTGACGCGGATTTTTCCTCCGTATAGCGTCAAACGATGCATAACAGATTGTAAGCGGACTATGTACAGAGTGATTGCTGGCAGCAAAATATTATGCAATTGCCTGGCCTCGGCGGTGGTAGCCCGGTGGGAAGGAAAGTTTGATGATGTGAAGGCAGCGGAGGGTATAGAATTAACTCACCTCTCAAAAAGGTAAAAACTCTCAAAAAGCGGGAAATCCCATCATTGTTAGGTAAAATATGAGACTGCAATTGATTGATTATCAGCATACTAAATTTCCGGAATCTTCTGTAGAATAAAATTTTTACGCGCCGTTTCCCTAAAGTTTTAACAAAATTTTAACTATTTTCGGGCCAAAATTCCGGGGAAAAATTCGTCCTATTGCTTTGTAGTTCAGTTTATTAGCTCCAATTTTGCACTGCTAAACCATTCTCTGCGAAAAGGCGGATTACAACAAGTGGTCGTTCCATCCGAAATGGGACGACCACTTGTGCTACAGGGCAGGTACAGGCAAGGGCAATCCACCCGCTTCGCCAGAAGCCGATTTCCACCAAAGTACCCTTTGGCACCTTTTCCTCTTTAGTGGCACCGTTTTTTAGTCCTGTTGGCAGCAGGCCGCCCCGTTGCGGTCCGTTATTCTCTATTTCTCCACTGCCTCAAAAAACCTCCACCTCCTTACTTCAATGTTAATCGGCGGCTGAACCCGCCGGTACTCTATTTCTCCACTACATTAAAATACTTCCACCACTATGGCCACGACCAAAAAGACAAGCCCCACTAAAAAAGAAACCCCCAAGACCAAGCAGGACGACCCTTGCTGGGACGGCTACGAGCAAGTGGGCACCAAGACCAAAGGCGGCAAAAAAGTACCCAATTGTGTCCCCGAAAAAGGCCAGGACGGCTGATAGCCAGGCACTGCGGGTAGCCAACATCCCAATCTGGACGGCCACTCGTATATATGCAGCAGGCTGGCAATGCCTCCTGCCAACTACCCAGGTTTAGTCGTGTGGGGGATACTTCGGTAAAAAATTTGTTTTAAAACGCCAGCCCCCTTGCGAAAAAGTGAACAGTGGCCTACTTTCGTCCCAAACCTGTTTTATCGCTATGACGTCAAGATCTTTGGTCAAAAATGGACATCTGCTGCTGGCCGAGCCGTTCATGGAAGACCCTTACTTTCACCGGGCCGTCGTGCTGCTGTGCGAGCACCATCCGGAAGGCAGTCTCGGCTTTATCCTCAACAAGAGTATCAATATGGGCGTCAACGAACTGATGGGCGATTTTCCGCCGTTTGAGGCAGAGGTGTACTATGGCGGCCCGGTGCAGACCGATACGTTGCACTATGTCCACAACGTGGGCGATCTGCTGGAAGAAAGCATCCAGGTGGCTCCCGGCGTGTGGTGGGGCGGCGACTTCGAGAAACTCAAATTCCTGATTTCCAGCGGTTTGTTGGAGTCCCAGAACATTCGGTTCTTTGTGGGCTACTCCGGTTGGTCGTCGGGCCAGCTGAAGGAAGAGATGGAGTGCGGCTCGTGGGTGCCTGCGCCCATGGATGCCAACTACCTGTTCAAAACCAAGCCCGCCCAACTTTGGAGCCAGGTGATGTACAGCAAGGGCGACCTGTATGAGATCATCTCGGATATGCCGGAGCCAATGAGCTGGAACTGACGAGGGAATTATGAATTATGAATGCGCGCTTAGTTGCACAAGATGATCGTCTCGAATGGCTGGATCTCGATCCGGCCATTTTTATGAGTCCCCCTAGAGGCTCCGTAAAGGAAGCCCCCCTAGCCCCCCCGTAAAGGGGGGGACTGATAGAGCTCTGCCAGTGGCTCCGGTGGCTCCGGTGCCTTTTTCTTACGAAAGAAAGTTAGTTTTCCCCTTACCCACCGTGCTACTCCCCCCCTTTACGGGAATGTAAGGGGGGGCTTCCTTTACGGGGGGGCTTCCTTCGGACCCAATAAGGCCACGTTTTCAGTCAAATTACAAATAGCCCCATACCCTACGTTTTCCCATTCAAAATAAATGGCGTACACTTCGTTCTCCACTTCCCGCACGGAGCGTATGCGGCTGCCGCGCCAGGCCAACGCCCCTTCCAACTCGGCGGTTTGTTCGGGCGTATACTGATGCCAGTCGTCGGAGGTAAAGAGTAGGTTTCCCAGCAATGTATGGAGAGTTAGCACCGTGTTTTGCTGCGCCGCACTTAGTTGCGGTTCTTTTTCTCGCAAACTGAACCCGCCGGGGTCGTTGTGGAAGGCTCGTCCGTTGAGTTGCCAGTGTCC
Organism: Saprospirales bacterium; assembly: GCA_043753125.1. Classification (GTDB taxonomy): domain Bacteria; phylum Bacteroidota; class Bacteroidia; order Chitinophagales; family Saprospiraceae; genus M3007. Next base: position 6,728 of record JAYUXG010000608.1, read on the forward strand.
CAAGGTGGCGTGCACTGTTGATCGATTTGCAGAATGGCCTGTCGCAGGTGCATGATCGGGGGTATTTTTGCGGGCAAGGTAGGCGGGAATTTAGTAGGGCTGGAGAAGGGTGGAGAAAGGTTTATCAAAAGGTTGATAATCAAGGCCCGGATTTTGCCAAAATCCTACCTTTGCTTTCTTCGTTTGGTATTTCACCTGCTCAAAACTACTTCTTTTGATGAAAAATATCTTTTTCCTCGGCCTGGCCCTGGCTTTGTGGACAGCCTGCCAATCCACGCCTGCCGTGCCGGTAACCACTACCCCTCCTGCGCCCACGGTGGCCGCTGCCTTGGACAGTACTGCCGAAAAAGCCGCCGTCACCGCTGCTGTGCGGGGCTTCTTTACGTGGTATAGCCAGTTTATGCAATCGCCGGATTTTAGCAGCGACAAATACTATTTTGTGGACTATGAAACGCCGCATCCGGCCCTTAAGCCCGCCGTGCTGGATGCTTATCTGCAAGCCTTTGTAAAAGGTGGTTTTGTCGGCCAGGCATTCGTCAAACGCCAGCAGGCTTTCTACCAAAAAGCGGCCGTGCTTTGGCAGAAAGAAGAAAAAGGAGACGTGCCTTCCGGCATGGATGCCGATCCCTTCTTTTGCGCCCAGGACGATGTGATGGAGTACTATTTGAAGGCCCCGGTAGATGTGCAATTCACTGGCCCGGACCAGGCCACCGCCACCTTGAACTTGACCGACCCGACCATGGGATATAAGTTGAAGGTATTTGTCACCAAGGAAAATGGCAAGTGGCTGTACGCTGGTACGGAATGTGATCTGGGAGTGGAATGAAGTATGAAGTATGCGTTTTTAATCTGCCAATATTTCCCTTGAGGAACGTGTAGAAAATAATTTGTCGATTTCCCAACCCAGAATGTCATTCCGACGTTAGGAGTCCCGAAGCAATCGGGATGCTACAGGTAATTGATAACCAACCACTTAGCCAGATTCCTCCTAACGTCGGAATGACAGCTTGATTAAGGTACATTGTGCTAACTTATTGTTCACTTGTTCCTAACCCGAGTGTCACCCTGCAAGGGTCTGCTCAAGCAAAAAGTTAAAATTATAATTATCTGATAATTAAATATTTGCCGTCCACTTGGGCAGACCCTTACAGGGTGACAAATGGGGTGAAAGGAAATCCAAACAAATTTAATTTACAGTGCACTAGTTTAAAAGGTACATTATGCAAAAACGATTGATCGTCGCTGTTACTTTGAGCCTCTTATTTCTGGTTTGCGGCGGCTCCGTTACCGCCCAGACCACCACCCTCTCCGCCCAGGAAATGCTGGAGGTGTTTGCCCTCCAGTTCGATCTCACCCTGCCGGACACCACTTTTGTGGAAATGGAACCGGGGGCAGTGTGGGAAGAGGTGGGCACCGAATCCAAAATCCTGTGTAACGCCATGCCCATACCGTTTGAGGAGGTGTTGCGCGATACGGCAGCCCTGGCCTCTTCGCCGGAAATGACCCTGCTGCGCAAAGGCCGCCTTGACTTCGATGGTACGCCGGGCTACCTGATCACCATGGAATTTATGCAGACCGAGGGCGACCGAGGAGCGGCCCCTTTTCTGGGCTTGATGTACATCCGACCCCTGAATGCCGGCACGGCCCTGACCATCAACGTTGCTTATCCAAAAGCACAACAAGAACGTCTATACACCAAGATGTTGGCCGCTTTTGCCAGTGTGCGCCAGCGACCAGTGGGCAAGGGGCAATAGGGAAAGGGCAATGAGCAAGAGGCGAAAAGGCAATTTGCAAAAGGCGCACCTGCTTGATTAAACTGGCTGCATTCTCCGCCTTCACGGGGGGAGTGGGAGGGGGCTTACTCGCAAAGGGAAAAATTGATAATCAAATTCTAACATACCTCCATTAACCCACTAATGGCTTCACCCGTTTCGTCCACCGATATTCTCCGTCCCCTGCTCGTCCGCGCCGTCGCGCGGGCCTTGATGGCCATTTTCTACGAAAAACAGTACGCCGATAAAGTGATCGAAGCAGCCTTGCGCGAGAATCCCAAGGCAGGCAGCCGCGACCGCGCCTTCATCGCCGAAACGATCTACGAAGTGGTGCGCTATTTCCGGCTGTACACCGAAATACTGGGCAGAACACCCCAGTTCGAGCCGGATTTCTGGGCGTTGGTGGGAATTCATTTATTGGTTCGACCCGGCGAAACGGAAAATCCAAATCTTCCCGAATGGCGGGAGTTTCAACAGTTGCAGCCCGATCAAATCATCCGCCGCGCTGCCGAATTGCGGACCGTCCGCAAATTCCGGGAGAGCATTCCCGATTGGTTGGATGCCCTGGGCGAGCAGGAACTTCCCACACAATGGGACCCAACGCTGGCTGCCCTCAACCAACCCGCCCGCGTGGTGTTGCGTGCCAACCGGCTGAAAACTGACCGCGCCACGCTACAGGATGCTCTCCAGCAAGCAGGCATTGAGACGATCCCCGTGGGCGATGGGGATGCGCTGGTGCTGACCCGGCGGCAAAACATCTTCCAAAGCCCCGTCTTCAAGACGGGCTGGTTCGAGATGCAGGATGCCAGCAGCCAATTGGTGGCCCCTTTCCTGGCCCCTGCGCCCGGCATGCGCGTAGTGGATGCCTGTGCGGGCGGCGGCGGCAAAACGCTGCATCTGGCTGCCCTGCTGCAAAATCGCGGCAGCATCATCGCCCTGGACACGGTGGCTTGGAAACTGGACGAGCTGCGTAGCCGCGCCCGCCGCGCCGGAGCGACCAACATCGAGGCCCGCCCCATCGAAAGTCGCAAGACGATCAAGCGTTTATATGGCTCCGCCGACCGTGTGCTGCTGGATGTACCGTGCAGTGGACTGGGGGTACTTCGCCGCAACCCCGACGCTAAATGGAAACTCGCGTCGGCGCAAATCGATCATCTGCGCGCCACGCAACAGGAGATTTTGCAGGCTTATAGCCCCATCACTAAACCCGGCGGGCAAATGGTGTACGCCACGTGCAGTGTGTTGCCTTCCGAGAACGAAGCGCAGGTCGCCCGCTTTCTGGACAGTCCTGCCGGAAAGGAGTTTACCTTGCTGGCCGAACAGCGCATCTTGCCGCAGGATAATGGTTTTGACGGGTTCTATATGGCCGCTTTGAAAAGAGGTTAAGAATGTTGAGAAAAGGTTGAGAGGCTATCGCCGTTGAGAAAACTCGTGACTTCCTCCACAACCTTATCAACCCTGCTCAACGGCGATAGCCTCTCAACAACCTTCACCATGCTCAACATTTTACCATAATGACACTAGATACTCTATTAAAAGACTACGCTGCCTTTAACCTCTGGGCCAATCGCCGTATGGTGGAATGGATTCAAAAGTACCCTGTTGAATGGATGGAACAGGAGACGCCGTCCAGCTTCCCCAGCCTGAAAGCAACGTTGCTGCACATCTGGGCCGCTGAAAAAGTATGGATGGAACGCTTGCAGCAAATACCGCCCGAAACATTTCTGTCCCTGACCTTTACCGGCTCGTCGGAGGCTGTTTGCGAAGGATTGTTGCGCAATGCACAGGTACTGGCGGATTACGTACAGGCGCAGGAGGAAGATTACTTCGACAAAGTATGCGACTTTCGGCTGTTGGATGGCACCGAAGACCGTCGGCAGCGGTCCGAAATGCTACTGCACTGTTTGCAGCACAGTACCTATCACCGTGGGCAATTGGTGACGATGGGCCGCGCAGTCGGCCTGATTGGTCCCCCCAAGACGGATTACATCGTCTATGTGCGGCTACGCGACCAATTAACCAGTTAACTAACAACTAATTAACTACTTGAATGCGCGTCCTCCACTTTTCCGATACCCACCTGGGCTACCAAGCCTTCGACGTCGTGAATGCGCAGAGCATCAACGCCCGCGAACAGGATATGTACGACGCCTTTGAACGGGTGGTGGAACGCATTTTGGTGCTGCGGCCCGATGTGGTGATCCATGCGGGCGATTTTTTCCACCGGCCCAGCCCCTCCAACCGGGCACTCACTTTTGGCCTGGAGCAGCTCCGTCGGGTCTGCGATGCCAAGATTCCCGTCGTCATCATTGGCGGCAACCACGAAACGCCCAAGACGATCTACAACAGCCCCATCTTGCGGGCTTTCCGCAGTTTGGAGGGTGTGCATCCTTTTTTTGGCGACCGCTGGGAGTTTTTCGAACACGACCAACTGGCCATTCACGGCGTGCCACATATTAACGACCTCCGGCTACAGCGAGCGGAACTGGAACGCATGGTGCCGGTGCCGGGCAAATTCAACATCTTGATGCTGCATACTTCCCTGGGCAAGCAATACTTGATGGAGGAGTACGGCGAACAAGTGTTTCCAGCCGAATTGGAGGATAAGCTGGCCGCTTTCGACTACATCGCCCTGGGACATTGGCATAATCACCAGCAGATCAAAATCCATCCCAACGCCTGGTACTCGGGCAGCACCGAACGCTTGAGCGACACAGAGATTGGTGCCGAGAAGGGTTTTATCATGATGGATATTACTAATAAAAAAGACTATAACCTCCATTTTGAAATTATTCCTACCAGGCCTTGGCTCAAGCTGGAGGTACTTGATTGTCAGCATAAAACGCTGGCCGACATTACGGCGGAACTGATCAATTTCCGCAACCAGCAGACTACGCAAAATGCCATTATTTCCCTGAATCTACAGGACATCAAAGTAGAACAATCACTAGAACTCTCTAATGTCCACTTAAAAGAATTGTTTCCCGATAGTTTCCAGATCGTGGCCAAGCGGCGCACCCACAGCGACCGCAGTTTTGTGCGCGCGATGGAGGTAAATCAGTTCGATAGCCTGGACAAGATATTTGCCGAGTACCTGCGCAGCAAGTATGCCGATGCCGAGCCATTGGCGGAGCAATTAGTAGCGCGGGCGGGACACTATTTTGAGAAATATAGGGAGTAGGTCAGGCTGCATCGAATATGTTTTCGTAAATATCGCTCAACAGCACCTCCCGCCCCTCTATTATAAAGGACTGTTCCAAACTGTCGTAGTCCATGCTGATCCAGCGGCCCGTTTCTGCCGAGCGTTGGAAGACCGTAACCAAGGGAAAGTCTTGTTCCAAATAGACGATGTATTGCACAGTGGGCATTTTCTTGTAGCGCGGGAGTTTCTCTGCGTAGTCCTTGCCGCGCGTACTCCCCGACATCACTTCCACCAACAGCCAGGGATTGAGGTTAGCGGTCTTGCCCTTCGCGTATTCGATGATGTCTGGTCGGCCCTGCACCACCGAGGCATCGGGCGAATAAGCGGCAGGCACTTCGGGGATGAACACGTGGCGATTGCTGCCATAGCGTCGGTACAATTGTTCCCCTTTGAAAATAAGGCCAAGCACAAATAAAATATTGGCGACGATGCGCTCGTGGGGGTCAGAGGCAATACTCATGGCGATAATCTCTCCATTTTGAAATTCGAGGGGATACTCACACACTTCCAGCAAATCGGCAAACTCGGCCAACGTACCCGGAAAGCGCGGCTCGTCCGCCTCCATTTCGAGGCGCTCCGCCAGCGTGACGGGAAATTTTATGGCAACATCCATACAAAGATGATGAGTGACAAATGATAAACAATAATCCACTAAAGCAATGAAAAGTGGGTAGGGAACCTCCGCGAGGATTGTATTAGGCAAGCAAAGTTAGCCTTTTGTTGGCCAATGGGAAATACAGGAAAGGCAAAAAATAAAACGCGGCCCAAGAAATTTTAACTAAAATTGGCATCATTTTCGTACATTAGTTGGTTCACTTATAATCTCATGAAGTTTCTTTAATCATCCTATTATCCGCATAAAAAAACAGGCTCCCGGCAATCTGCCGAGGAGCCTTTTTCATTGGAGTGCGCATTTTGATGCGCCTGTCCATAAACTGCCTATTTTCGGACAATACGCCCACCCTTTTGCTATTTTAGGAGGCTCACGCCAACAAACCTTCCAAGTGTCGCCAGCCACACACCTCGCCGACACTGCGAGTTTGCCGCTCCGAGCCGCCGTAAATAAGGTAAGCCTGTTCGAGCGATTCGCCAGTCAATTCAGTGAGATACAGGAGGTTGGAGAAAAAAGAAGTATTGATGGTGGACGATGATTTTATCTCGCCGATGCGTAGCTTGGTGCCGTGTTCCGACAGCAAATCCACTTCGTGGCCATTGCTCTCGCGCCAGAAATACAAGTCCGCTGACCAGCCCCGCTGATAAGCCTGTTTGACCAATTCGGCCAGCACGAGGTTCTCGAATAGATTACCACGCGCATAGTGGGTGAGCAGGTCATCCGCATTTTTCAAACCCAACAGGTAGCAGACTAAGCCAGTGTCGTGGAAGTATAGCTTGGGGCTTTTGGAAATACGCTTGTTGAAATTTTTAAAATAGGGTGGTAAGTAGAACACCAAATGGCTGCTTTCCAGAATAGACAGCCATGCTTTGGCCGTGACGGGGGAAACACCTGCGTCGGCGGCGATGGTTTGGTAGTTGATCACCTGTCCGACCCGACCCGCGCACAGACGTACGAAATTACGAAAAGCCGTCAGGCTTTGTACTGCCTGCAAGTCACGCACGTCACGCTGCACATAGGTCTCAAAATAATTGGGATAGAAATCTTGCGGTAACAGCGTACGGTCGAACACTTGCGGGTAGAAGCCCGTAAAGGCCACGTCTTCCCAACGTTCCCCCAACCAGCCGCCGCTTTCCAATTCCGAAAAGGAGAAAGGAAAGAGTTTAAACAGAGCCACCCGACCAGCCAGGCTTTGGCTGATGTTACGTAACAGCAGGTAGTTCTGTGAACCGGAAAGAATGTACTGGCCCATCACGTTATCGGCATCCACCTTGCCTTGTAGGTAATTAAACAGCTCAGGTACCCGCTGGGCTTCGTCAAAAATGACGTAGCGATCATACCGTTCTAAAAACTTGCGTGGATCTTGCTGGGCGAAGGCCAACTGGTCGGGGTTTTCCAGCGAAACATATTGATAGTCAGGGAATAGGTTGCGAAGCAGCGTAGTCTTGCCCGATTGTCTCGGACCGGTCAGCGAGAGGATGGGGAACTTTTCGCGCAGGTCTTGCAGACGTATAGCAAGCCTTCTTGGAATAAACATTTTAACGAATTTATGCAAATATAAGTAAATATTTTTGATTTGCATAAATAAGCAGTTCTAAGTGTCCGCTGCCCGCCTAACCAACCATCCCACCGCCAGTAACACCAATCCCGGTAACCCGATCCACTTCGCCTCGCTCCACAGCACTGCCAGCCCCCACTCGCTAAAAAATGCGCCCGCCCCCAGCGGCGACACCTGGATGGGTTGCCACGGAAAGAACAGCCGCTCCAAACTAAATGGCCACCACAGGGCCACGCCACGCCCGCCATTGGTCAGCATATCCAGCAGTGGATGTGACAAGGTGGCGAGCACGCAGAGCAGCGTGATTTTCCAAATATCCTTGTCCTGTCGAAAGAACAGGGCCGCCATCAACAGCCCGAAGGCAATGGCAAAGACCAGCGAGTGCGTCCAGCCGCGGTGTCCCCATTCACTGCCGTAGGCAATACCAAAGCGGAAAGCCAGCACATCCAGGTCGGGCGCGGCGGCGCAGAAAGCCGCCAACGTAAGCACCGCCGGGCGGGATTGCTCCGGAAAGAAAGCGCAGCCCAGCACGGTGGAGGCGGCAATGTGTCCAAAAATAGAGGCCATAAGCAAATAGGCAAAATTGCAAGGAGTAAAGGGAGCAACGCGACATCCCGCTTTTGGGCGGGAAGGCAAAAAGGATGCGAGTATTTGATCATCACGTAATTGATCAAATACTCACATCCTCAAATCCTCAAAAAACTTAGTTGACAATGTACTCGGTTAAGTCGGATCATCCGGAATGACCGCTTCCGCGGTGGTCAGGTGTCCGGTAAGACGCTGCACCACTTTGAATTCGTAGAAAAACGTGTAGCCGATCACGCGCAGCACCGTGTAGACCGGAACGCCTAGCACCATGCCGAGGATACCACCCAACCGGGCCGCCAGCAGCGTTACCAAAAAAATCTCCAGCGGATGCGCCTGTACGCTCTTGGAGAAGATGAGCAGGCTCAGCAGATTGCTATCAATCAAATGCACCACTACAAAGACCCCCGCCACGATCGCCAGCATGGGCCACACCAGGGTGAAGTCCGTCTCCAGATTGGACGACAACGTGATAAACCACCCGAACGCGATGCCCAGCAGCGAACCGACGTACGGAATAATATTGAGGATGCCGCCAAACGCACCGATCAGCAGTGCATTGGGTACGCCCAGCAGCCAGAGCGTCGCCGAGACCAGCACCGAGAATACCAGCACCTGCGTCACCAGACCACCGAAGTAGCGTGTCAGCACCGCACTGGAAGCGTTGGCCGCGTGGCGGATTTTTGGCTCCAGCTCGTTGGGAACCAGTGCGTAGAGCATTTCCAGAAACAGGCGGCTGTCTTTCAGAAAGAAAAACAAGATAAAAGTGATGGAGACCAGTGCCGCCACCAGGCTGCCCGCTGTGGCCAGGAAGGAGCCTAGAAAATCGCCCAGCAGTGCCGGACGAACCCAAGTGCCGATGATTTCCTGCGTCTTCGTGGCCAACGACTCTGCGGGGTGCAGCATACCCAGGGTATGCAGTTGGAGATCGAGCCAGGCAAAAGGCCCGCGCAGTTTTTCGCCAAGAGCCTGATAATCCACCCCGGCCAAGTGGCGCGCCTGCCGCACGATGGTTGGTACGAACAGCAACAGCAGGCCCGCTACAAACGCGTAAAACGTGATTATGGTCAGCAGGGAAGCCACGGTTTTGCTCACCATAAAGCGGCCCAGGTGCAGGTAACGCCGGAAGAAAAACATCAGCGGGCGACCCAGCATAGAGAGTACCCAAGCAATCAGGATGTAGGTGACAATGGTGGAAAAGTAATACACGATGGCCACCAGCAGTGCCAGGCCGAGTAACCAGAGGAGATTGCGTTGGAGGAACATAGTGTACTGTAATTTTTTGAGGATACGAGGATTTGAGCATTTGATCAATTACCTGATTATCAAGTGTTTTAATCAAATACTCGAATCCTCAAATACTCAATATTCAAACGACTTATTTATCAATCAAAGCTGGCAAATCCGCCGTTTTAAACTGGCGATTATAGTCTGACACATCCTTGTCCAACAGCGTTTGCAGGGCTTGGCGGTGCGTGGTCCATTCTGCCTCCAGGTCTTTTAAGCGGTCGCGGACGCCCTGCGTCACGCGCGGGTCGTGCGTATCCACGCGGCTGCGCAGGTCGAAGAATTCGGCGTTGAGCTTGGCTGGGAAATTGAGGATGTCCTGGAAATTCTTCATGCGGGTTTCCACGAGTGGAGCCTCCCATTTTTTGATCTTTTCGAGCAACTCTTTTCCGGATTTCACCAAATCCTGGCGTGTCGGCTCGTCTTTCAGCAATTCGTTGTAGGCCTCGATCTGTTTGCGCAAACGCCGCATCCGGTTGATAGCACCCTGCACGTCTGCGAGGTCTTTTTCGATTTGTCCGATGATCTGTTGCTGCGCCGTCCAATCGGTCGGGCTGGCTTTCAGGCGCGGGTCGGCGAGCAGGTCGAAGGCGACTTCCGAGCTGTCTTTACCGAAAATCAGCCGCGCCCGATAGCGGCCCGGTGCCGCGCGGTGACCCCGCGCGTCGCCGTATTGGTAAGTGTC